>JBASAI010000291.1:0-16297 GCA_049650525.1 Arcobacteraceae bacterium | reverse complement strand
GTGTTTCATTTAGAAAAGAAAAGTTTGTTGTAAAAGGTGGACCAGACGGCGGTGCTGGTGGAAAAGGTGGCGATGTATATTTTGAAGTAGATAATAATACTGATACGCTATCTTCATATAAGGGATGCCATAATGTCAAAGCTGATAATGGACAACCTGGTATGGGAAGTAACTGTAGTGGAAAATCTGCAAAACATGTTGTACTTAAAGTGCCACCTGGAACACAAGTAATAGATGAAGATACTGAAGAGATACTTTTTGATTTAGTTGAAAATAAACAAAAAGTATTATTTTTAGAAGGTGGAAAAGGTGGACTCGGAAATACTCACTTTAAAAATTCACGAAATCAAACACCAAGTTATGCACAGCCAGGACTTGTAGGGATCACTAAGAATATTCGATTAGAGCTCAAGCTGATTGCTGATGTTGGACTTGTTGGGTATCCAAATGTTGGTAAATCTACATTGGTTTCAACGGTTTCAAATGCAACGCCACAAGTAGCAAATTATGAATTTACAACACTTACACCAAAGTTAGGTGTGGTTGATGTTGGAGATTACAACTCATTTGTTATAGCTGATATACCTGGTATTATAGAAGGTGCTAGTGAAGGTCGAGGTTTAGGAATAGAGTTTTTAAAGCATATAGAACGAACAAAAACTTTACTCTTTATGATTGATATGTCAAATTATAGAGAGATGGTAGATCAATATAAAGTGCTTAAAGAAGAAGTAGAAAAGTTTTCAAAAGAGCTAAGTGGCAGAAAATTTGCAATTGCTCTTACAAAAATAGATGCTATCTCTTCAGAAGAACTTGATGAGAAAATTATTGCATTCATCAAAGAGATAGGACTTGATATTACAAATGAAAATAATTTTTCATTTGAAAAAGATAAAAAATATTTCTTACAAGAATTAACTTACACAAAATATAATGAAGATTTACCATATTTTGTACTTCCTATATCATCAGCTACTCATGACAATATAAATGGATTGAAATATGCATTATATGATTTAATTAGTAGGGATCGATGCGAAGAATAGTTTTAAAAGTTGGAAGTGCTGTTTTAACACAAAATGGTACTTTGGCATTAAAAAGATTAAAAAATCTTGTTGAATTTATTGTTTCCTTAAAGAAAGAAAATGAAGTTATTTTAGTAAGTTCAGGGGCAGTTGCTGCTGGTTTTTCTCTTTTGCAACTTGATAAAAAAGTTGTAGCAAACAAGCAAGTTTTAGCAGCCTTAGGACAACCACTTCTTTTAGAAACTTATAGAAATAAATTTGCTCAATATAATATTTTATGTTCCCAAGTATTATTGGAAGCTTCGATTTTTCATGATGAAAAACGATTAAATCATGCAAAAAATGCTATGAAAGTGATGCTTTCCAATAATATCGTTCCTATTATAAATGAAAATGATGTAACTGCAACAGATGAATTGGTTTTTGGAGACAATGATCAATTATCGGCATATGTGACAGAGTTTTTTGATGGAGATATTTTAACAATATTAACAGATATTGATGGCTATTATGATAAAAATCCAAAAGAGTTTTCAGATGCAAAACTTTTAAAAAATGTACATAATATTGAACCTAAACTTCTTACAGAAAAACCAACTGCAAATAGTGAATTTGCTACAGGGGGAATTGTAACAAAACTAAAAGCTGCAAATTTTTTACTAGAAAAGCAAAAGAGTATGTTTCTTACAAGCGGTTTTGACTTAAAGGCTGCACATGATTTTTTACTTGATGGAAATCATATAAATGGCACACTATTTAAAGGGAAAGAATAACAATATGGTAAAAAATAAAAAGATTATATTTATGGGTACACCTGATTATGCGACAGTTATTTTTGAACAACTACTAGAAAATGATTATAATATTGTTGCTCTTTTTACACAGCCAGATAAACCTGTGGGACGAAAGCAAGTTCTCACACCTCCTCATATAAAAAAATTTTCATTGGAACATGGATTAAGCATCCCTATTTATCAACCCCTTTCTTTAAAAGATATAGCGATTCAAAATTGTATTTTAGAGTTAAAACCTGATCTTATTATTGTTGCTGCTTATGGGCAGATTTTACCACTTGAAGTTTTAAATATGGCACCTTGTGTAAATCTGCATGCTTCATTATTACCAAAATATCGAGGGGCTAGTCCTATTCAGCAAGCATTGTTAAATAACGACAGATTTACTGGCGTAACTGCTATGAATATGGATGTTGGCTTAGACAGTGGTGATATACTAGGGTATAAATATGTTACGATTGAAAAAGATACAGTTGTTGCTGAACTATTTGATAGGTTGGCAGTTTGTGCAGCTGAACTTACTATTGAAATAATTGACAAGCATAATGTAGTCAAACCAATAAAACAGAACTTATCTCTTGTGTCTCATTGTTCAAAAATATCTAAAAAAGACGGTCTTGTTTCATTGTGTAATGAAACAGTAGATGAAATATATAGTAAATATAGAGCATTTAAATCATGGCCTGATATTTATTTGGAAAGTGGATTAAAGATAAAAGAGTGTTCTTTAAATGACAACAGTCGAAATGAGAATATTGGACAAATAATAACCATAGAAAATGATTGTATTATGGTGGCCTGTAAAACTGGAACTATAAAAATTACTAGCGTACAACCAAATTCCAAAAAACAGATGAGCGTAGTTGATTATATACGAGGGAAAAGGCTTACTATTGGAGATATGTTTTCTTGATTCAGTTGAATCTACACATTTATATTTAAAAGAATATATAAAAAAGAATGGTTATGTAAAACCTCTTTGCATTGTAACTAATAACCAAACGCAAGGTATTGGAAGTCGAGATAATACTTGGGAAGGGAAAAAAGGAAATCTCTTTTTTTCTTTTGTGATAGATAAAAAACATCTTACTGATGATCTTCCTATTCAATCTACATCAATTTACTTTAGTTTTATTTTAAAAGAGTTATTGACCGTAAGGGGATCGAAAATATGGTTAAAATGGCCAAATGATTTTTATATTGATGATAAAAAAATCGGTGGAACCATCACAAATAAAGCAAATGAATTATATTATTGTGGTATTGGACTTAATTTACAATTTATTCAAGAATCATATGGTTATTTGGATATCGAAATCGAAATACAAGACTTACTTCAAAATTATTTTTCCATTATTTTACAGAAAAAAACGTGGAAGCAAGTCTTTAGTAAATATCTGATAGAATTTGAAAATAGCAAAGAATATACAGCAACTATCCACAAGAAAAAAGCATCATTAAAAAGTGCTTTTTTAAATGATGATGGATCGATAACAATTGATGATAAAAAGGTATTTAGTTTAAGATGACTCAAGTTATTACAATAGCAAATCAAAAAGGTGGAGTTGGAAAAACAACTACAGCAGTAAATTTAAGTGCAGCGTTAGCAATTGAAGGTAAACGAGTATTACTGATTGATGCTGATCCACAATCAAATGCAACAACAAGCTTAGGCTTTCATAGAGATTCTTATGACTACAATTTATATCATGTAATGCTTGGAACAAAAGAATTACATGATATTATTTTACAATCAAAAGATATAGAAAATCTTTTTGTTGCCCCTTCAAATATTGGACTTGTAGGAATTGAAAAAGAATTTTATAAAAATACAAAAGATAGAGAGCTTGTATTAAAACGAAAAATTGATCCAATTAAAAATGATTATGATTATATTATAATAGATTCTCCACCTGCTTTAGGACCCTTGACTATCACTACTTTAAGTGCGGCAACATCAGTTTTAATACCGATACAGTGCGAGTTTTTTGCGTTAGAAGGTTTGGCACAATTATTAAATACTATTAAGCTTATTAGGCAAACAATAAATAGACAGCTTGATATCAAAGGTTTTTTACCAACAATGTATAGTGCTCAAAATAATCTTTCAAAGCAAGTTTTTGCAGATCTGGCAAAACATTTTGAAAATAAATTATTTAAATGGAATGATTCTTCGTATGTAGTAGTTCCTAGAAATATTAAATTAGCAGAAAGCCCAAGTTTTGGGAAACCTATCATGTTATATGATCCAAAATCGAGTGGAACTAAGGCATATACAAATCTCGCAAAATCAATTTTACAACAAGGATAGCTTATGGCACTAGGGAGAGGTTTAGGTGAATTATTAGGTGAAATCGAAACGGCTTATGATAATAATAATATCTCATCAAAAAATGAAGTTTTAGAAATCGAAGTTAACAATATAGCGATTAACCCTTACCAACCAAGAAAATTTTTTAATGAAGAAAAATTGAAAGAGCTTAGTGAATCAATTAAAAAGAATGGTTTATTACAGCCTATTGTTGTTACTCGAGACGGAAGAACATTTTTACTTATTGCGGGAGAAAGACGACTTAGAGCAACGAAATTAGCAAATATTGCAACCATTAAAGCGGTTGTTCTTGATATTGAGAATAGTAAATTAAGAGAATTGGCTTTAATAGAAAATATTCAAAGAGATGATTTAAATGTAATTGAGGTTGCACAATCATATGCTGGATTGATTAATGACTATGATATGACACATGAAGAATTGGCAATTATGGTTTCTAAAAGTAGAAGCTCTATAACAAATATTTTAAGACTTCTTACCTTAAGTGACTTTACTCAAAAAATGATTGAATCAGATAAAATATCATTGGGTCATGCTAAATTAATTGTTGGTTTGAATGATGATGAACAAAAAATTATTACTGATTCTATTATTGGTCAAAAGTTAAGTGTACGCGAGACTGAAATATTAGTAAAACAAATCAAAGAAAAATCTTTATTATCCAAAAAAGTAACACCTAAAAAATCACAAAAATACAATTTTTCCTCATTGGCAAAAGTAGAAGAAAGCCTTAAAAATAGTGATCTAGAAGTAAAAATTGATTCAAACTATTTTAAAATCAAAATTAATTCCCAAGAAGATATTGAGAAAATTAGTAAAGCATTTCAAAATAAATAAAAATATCAACTATATTTAATTTAAGTCATAGTTTTTTACGGTACAATAGTTGTAAGTTTTAGTGTAACTAAACTGTAAAAATTGTATGGAGAAACAAATGTTAGACATAAGTCCAATATTGCTACTTAGTTCAGGTTTAGTGTTTTTATTAGTGCTTGCTAGGCTAAATAGCTGTCTTTACAAGCCTTTATTTAAGCACATTGATGATAGAAATGCTCAAATCAAAACTGATATGGAGAATGCTAAAGCCAATGGTGCTGATGTAGATGGTTTGCTTGATGAAGCAAAAGAAATTATTGCTCAAGCAAAAAAGGAAGCTTTTTCTATTCGTGAAAAAGCTAGACTAGAAGCTACCGTAGTTGCTGAAGAAAAACTTCAATCTGCAAAAACTAAAATAGATGAAAAATATAATGATTTTGTTAAAGTTTTAGTAGAAGAAAAAGTATCTTTAGAAAACTCTTTAGTTTCCCAATTGCCTCTATTTAAAGAAGGCTTAAAAGCTAAACTTAGCTCAATATAGGTGGTGTAAAGTATGAAGAAAATTTTATTTACTTTATCAGTAATTATTCCAATGTCACTATTTGCTAGTGATGCAGGTGTAGAAACTGATATATTAGAAAGAACAGTTAACTTTTTTATTTTCGCTGCAATTATATACTACTTGTTAGCAGATAAACTGAAAGCTTTTTTTACTGGAAGAACAGAGTCTATTCAATCTGAATTAGATAAAGTTCAAGATGTATTAAAAGAATCAGATAAAAAATTATCTGATGCAAAACAAGAAGTAGAAGATGCTAGGAAAGTTGCAGAAGAATTGATTTCTATTGCAACGAGTGAAGTTGAAGCTATAAAGACAAAAATAGATGTTGCTATTGAGCAAGAGATTGCCTATCTTTCAAGAAGTTTTGATGAAAAAACAGAACTTGAAACAAGAAAAGTAAAAAAAGAGGTTGTCGAGAATGTTCTTAACAAATTATTAAGTGATGATAATATCGCTCTATCTCAAAAAGATTTAGCAAATATTATATTAAAAAAGGTTGCTTAGATGATTGAATTAGTTGCAAAAAGATATGTAAAAGCTTTAAAGTTGGGAAAAAGTATCGAAGATTTAACATCAATATATACTGAATTGAAAGAAATTTCATCTGCATATACTAATGAAAAATTTTTACTTATAGTTTCATCAACTGAAGTGCAAAATAGTAAAAAAGTTGAACTTATTTTATCTTTTATTGATAAATGTAGCACAGTAACTACTAATCTTGTGAAACTTTTAAGTGATAACAAAAGATTGAATATTATTCCATCAATTGTAAAAGAATTAGAAGATGAATTATCAGATTTAAATAATTCTTACAAAGGTATTATATATACTAATGAAGAATTATTGCAAGATGATGTTGATGCAATAAATTCACAATTTGCTCAAAAATTTAAAGTTGATTTAGAATTAACTCAAAATATTTGTGAGTATGATGGTTTAAAAGTTGCAATAGATGGACTAGGTGTGGAAGTTGGTTTTGCGAAAAGCAGATTAAAATCACAAATGATTGATCATATTTTAAAAGCAGTTTAGACAGTAATTAGTCTTGCTATTAAAAAAATAAGAGTTAAAAATATAAAGGAGAAGTTTAATGAGTACAAAGATTCAAGCAGATGAAATCAGTTCGATTATAAAAGAAAGAATAGATAATTTTGAATTAAATGTAGATGTTAATGAAACAGGTAAAATAATATCTTTTGCTGATGGTATTGCTAAAGTTTACGGACTAAGTAATGTTATGGCTGGAGAGTTAGTTGAATTTGAAAATGGAGCAAGAGGACTTGCACAGAATTTAGAAGAAGCGGCAGTTGGTATTGTTGTTTTAGGTTCTAGTGAAGGTTTAAGAGAAGGAACATCTTGTAAAAGAGTTGGAGAACTTCTTGAAGTACCAGTTGGTCCAGCTGCACTTGGTCGTGTTGTAAATGCGCTTGGTGAACCTGTTGATGGTAAAGGTGTTATTGAATCTAATGAAAAAAGATTATTAGAAGAAAAAGCTCCTGGTATTATGGCAAGAAAATCTGTTCATGAACCTTTAGTTACTGGTATCAAAGCTATTGATGCACTTGTTCCAATCGGAAGAGGTCAAAGAGAGCTTATTATTGGTGATAGACAAACAGGTAAAACTACAGTTGCTATTGATGCTATTATTAACCAAAAAGGACAAGATGTTAAATGTATCTATGTTGCTATTGGTCAAAAAGCTTCAAATGTAGCTAATATTGTAAGTTCATTAGAAGCGGCTGGTGCAATGGAGTATACAACTATTGTAACTGCAAATGCATCTGAATCTTCTGCTTTACAGTACCTAGCTCCATATGCTGGTGTTACTATGGGTGAATACTTTAGAGATAATGGACAACATTGTTTAATAGTATATGATGATTTAACTAAACATGCTGTTGCATATAGAGAGATGTCATTATTATTACGAAGACCTCCAGGTCGAGAAGCATACCCAGGTGATGTTTTTTACCTACATTCAAGATTATTAGAAAGAGCTGCGAAAGTTAATGATTCATTAGGTGGAGGTTCACTTACTGCATTACCAATCGTTGAAACACAAGCTGGAGATGTTGCGGCATATATTCCAACAAATGTTATTTCTATTACTGATGGTCAAATCTTCTTAGAAACAGAACTATTTAACTCAGGTATTAGACCGGCTATTAATGTTGGTTTATCAGTATCAAGAGTTGGTGGTGCTGCTCAAATTAAAGCTACTAAACAAGTTGCAGGTACACTTAAACTTGACCTTGCACAATTTAGAGAGCTAGAAGCATTTGCACAATTTGCTTCTGATTTAGATGCATCAACAAGAGCACAATTAGAAAGAGGTCAACGAATGGTTGAACTTTTAAAACAAGGTGTAAATAAACCACTTGTAATTGAAAAACAAGTTACTATTTTATACGCTGGTGTTAATGGTTTTATTGATGATATTGATCCTGCTGATGTAGTTAGATTTGAAAAAGAATTCCATGAGTTTATTGAATCTAAATATTCTAGTTTAATTACAGACTTAAATGCTAAGAAAAAAATTGATGATGATATCAAAGAAGTTCTTGAAACAGCAATAAACGAGTTTAAAACTATTTTTAAAGCAGACTAAGGAAATACTATGGCTAACTTAAAAGATATTTCAAGACAAATTAAAAGTGTTAAAAATACACAGAAGACAACAAAAGCTATGAAGCTTGTGTCTTCTGCAAAGTTAAGACGAACACGTGAATTGTCAGAACAAGCAAAAAGTTATGCTTTAAAAATAAACGATATTTTATCAGAAATTGCTACAAGAATCAGTAAGGTTCAAGATAAAGACAATTTAAATAGAGCTTTTGTATCAAACGATACTCCTAAAGTAGTTGATGTTGTTTTTGTAACAGCCGATAAAGGTCTTTGTGGTGGTTTTAATGTTGCTACAATTAAAGCAGTTAAGAAACTTATTGAAGAGTATACTTCAAAAGGTTCTACTGTAAGACTAAGAGCAGCAGGAAGAAAAGGTATAGATTACTTTACTTTCCAAAATATTGATTTATTTGATAGCATAGTTGGCTTAACTTCTGCTCCGACATATGAAAAAGCATCTGAGTTTATCAAAAATGCTTATGAAGATTTTGAAAATGGTTCGACAGATAAAGTTATTATGGTATATAATGGGTTTTTGAATATGATTACGCAAGAGCTTAGAGTAAAAGACCTTTTACCTGTATCTTTAGATGAAGTATCAGTTAAACAAGAGGCATCATCTATGTTAGATATAGAACCAGATGATGATGATGAAATTTTAAATGAGTTAACTGCTAAATATGTTGATTTTAATATGTATTTTTCTTTGATTGATTCATTGGCTGCTGAGCATAGTGCTCGTATGCAGGCAATGGACAGTGCAACTAAAAATGCAAAAGAAAAAGTAAATGATTTGACAGTTGAGTTTAATAAAGCAAGACAAGCAGCGATTACAACAGAATTAATTGAGATTATTTCTGGTGTTGAATCGATGAAGTAATAGAAAGGAATAGGATATATGGAAGGTAAAATAATTCAGATTATGGGTCCAGTTGTTGATGTTGAATTCGACGGATACCTACCTGCAATAAATGATGCAATTGAAGTACCTGGTACTAAAGAAAAATTAGTATTAGAAGTAGCGGCACATATCGGAGATAGTAGAGTTAGAACTATTGCTATGGATATGACAGAGGGATTAACAAGAGGAACTAAAGTAATTGCTACTGGTGCTCCAATTATGGTTCCTGTTGGAGAGGAAGTTCTCGGAAGAATTTTTAATGTTATAGGAGAGCCTGTAGATGATGGTGCTCCTGTTTCTGCAGATGCTCCAAGAATGTCAATTCACAGAGAAGCTCCTGCTTTTGAAGAGCAAGCTACTTCAACAGAGATGTTTGAAACTGGTATTAAAGTAGTTGATTTACTTGCTCCTTACGCAAAAGGTGGTAAAGTTGGACTATTTGGTGGTGCTGGTGTTGGTAAAACTGTTATTATTATGGAGCTTATTCATAATGTTGCATTTAAACATGATGGTTATTCAGTATTTGCAGGTGTTGGTGAAAGAACAAGAGAAGGAAACGACCTTTATTATGAAATGAAAGACTCAAATGTTCTTGATAAAGTTGCTTTATGTTATGGGCAAATGAGTGAGCCTCCTGGAGCTAGAAACAGAATTGCATTGACAGGTCTTACAATGGCTGAGTACTTTAGAGATGAAAAAGGTCTTGATGTACTTATGTTTATTGATAATATTTTTAGATTTGCACAGTCAGGTTCTGAAATGTCAGCACTTTTAGGAAGAATTCCATCTGCTGTTGGATATCAGCCTACATTGGCTTCTGAAATGGGTAAATTACAAGAAAGAATTACTACAACTAAAAAAGGTTCTATTACTTCTGTTCAAGCAGTTTATGTTCCAGCGGATGACTTGACAGATCCAGCTCCTGCTTCTGTTTTTGCTCACCTTGATGCTACAACAGTTCTTAACAGAAAAATTGCAGAAAAAGGTATTTATCCAGCGGTTGATCCACTAGATTCTACTTCTAGAATTCTTTCTGCAGATGTTTTAGGACAAGAGCATTATGATACAGCTAGAGGTGTTCAATCACTTTTACAAAAGTTCAAAGATTTACAAGATATTATTGCAATTCTTGGTATGGATGAATTAAGTGAATCTGATAAACTTGTTGTTGAAAGAGCGAGAAAAGTTGAAAGATTCTTATCTCAACCATTCTTCGTTGCTGAAGTATTTACAGGTAGTCCTGGTAAATATGTTGATCTTGCTGATACAATCAAAGGATTCAAAGGTATTTTAGATGGTTCTTATGACCATATGCCAGAGAAAGCATTTTACATGGTTGGTGGAATTGACGAAGCAATTGCAAAAGCTGAAGGTATGAAAGCTTAGTAGGCTTTAAAGGTAAAAATATGGATACAATTAAACTATCAATAGTTACACCAAATGGCGAAATTTTCAATAGTGATGTAAAATCTGTAACTCTCCCTGGAAAAGAGGGAGAGTTCGGTGTTTTACCTAATCATGCTTCTTTAGTATCATCATTAACTGTTGGTGTTATAGAAATTGAAAAAAAAGATGCTCTAAAAGAAGCAATTGCAATTAACTGGGGGCATGTAAAAGTCTCAGAAGATTCAATAGATGTTTTAGTTGATGGTGCTATTTCATTATCTGGTGATGATGAATCAGATATTTCTGCGAAATTAGCATTAGCAAAAGAGTTAGTTAATTCTGTACAAGATTCAAATGTATCTATGGCTGCAGTTGAATCAAAAATCAATTCTTTTAGTTAATAGTTAAATGATTGATACAACATTAAATTTTTTTAGTAATAGTAGTGCTATCTCTTTAGGAGTATTGGCACTACTATCTATTTACTTTATACTTATTTTTTGGATTTATTTATTTAAATATTTTCAATTAATTGGTTTTATTTCTACAGAAATGAATAATCTTAATGCGTTACTTTCAAGAGATTCTTATGTTAATCCTTTATCAAAAATTGGGCAGTGTTTACATAAGGCACCTGTTTCTAAAGAGTTCTTAAATGTTTGTGAGACTTCTTTAGTGAGAGAAGTAAGTACAGGTCTTTCTTGGTTATCTATTGTTTCTTCTACGGCACCATTTATAGGTTTGTTTGGGACGGTTGTAGGGATTTTAGAGTCTTTTGCTCAATTTTCTACAGCTAGTAAAGTAAGCTTTTCTGTTATTGCTCCAGTTATTAGTGAAGCCTTAGTAGCAACTGCAGCTGGAATATTTGTTGCAATTTTTGCGTATACTTTTCATCAGATTCTTACAAGAAAGGTATATGAATTTAATACATATATTAAATCTCAAATTGATATTATTATTGCTAGGGATTAGTGATCATGTATGATTATGATCAAAAACCAGACTTAAACATCACACCTTTAGTCGATGTTATGTTAGTTTTATTAGCAATTTTGATGGTTACAGCACCCGTTCTTGAATATGAGGAAAGTATTAATCTTCCTCAAGGAAGTAAATCAAAAACAATAGAACAACTCCAAAAAATTGATATCATAGTAAATAATAAGAAAGAAATTTCTATAAATAAAAAGAAATATCCTTTTAATAATTTTGCTGATAATTTTGTTTTATATGCTAAAAATAAAAATAGAGATACATCTATACATATACGAGCTGATAAAAATTTGAAATATGAAGATGTAGTATATATTCTTAAAACAGTTAAAGAAGCTGGATTTTTTAAAGTAGCACTTATTACAGATGGGTAATAAACAAGAATTAATATATTCTGCTTTTGGGGCTATTTCTATATATATTATTTTAATCTTATCATTTTTTGTATATATACAAACGAGTGAAGTCAAAAAGATTGATGCATCAATGAAAACTACCGTATTGCAACTTGATATGATATTTGATTCTGATACTGAAGAGAAAAAAAAAGTTACTGTTAAAAGTGCTGTAAAAAATGAAGAAATTGCCAAAAAAGTTGTCAAAAAAACTACTTCAACAAGTGTGAAACAAAGAAGTGATTTAAAATCATTATTTGCCAATGTCAAAACTGATGTACAAAAAGTTTCAAAACAAAATGTATCAAATGTGAAAAAAAGTACTATTGCGAGTAGATTTAAGTCTAAGTTTGAAAAAGAAAAAAAGACAAAGGATATTGTTCTTTCAAAACTTTCACAAAAAGTTCAATCCAAAACTAATACTAAAAAAGTTGCGATGAATAATGCTAAAGATGAACAAGATCCGTATTATAGTAAAATTTATCAAATTTTATCAACAGGATGGACACCTACTGTATTTGTAGATGATTTAAAAGCTAAAGTAAATATAGTTATTTTTAATAATGGAAAATTTAGTTTTAAATTTATACAATACTCTGGAAATAGTGGATTTGATAATCAATTAAAAGCTTTCTTAAATAATGAAACTTTAAAAACTTATCCAGTGAGTCCAACAAAAAAAACAGTAAATATTGAAATAACATTTCAATCAAAAGGGTAATTATGCTTAAAATTCTACTTTTTTTTGTATTTTTCGAATTTGCATTTTCGTTAGATGCAACTATGGAAATTATAAAAAACAAATCAAGTCTTCCTACAATTAGTGTTGTTGTTGCAAATGATTCTAACAAAACAAATGCAATTGATACAAAAATATTACAATTAATCCAAAAAGATTTACAAGTAAGTGGCCATTTTAACGATAATCCAATTACTATTGAAACAAGTTTTAATGAAATGCCTCAATATAAAATTTTGAGCAAAAATGGAGTTGATCTTTATTTGGTGTTTAAAATAACTCAAGATATTGCAAATAAATATATAGTAAATATAAAACTATATGATGTCAATGCCAATGGAATGGTTTTAAATAAATCGTATACAACTGTTTCCATTGAGAGATATCCTTTTTTATCACACAAGATTGCTATTGATGTAAATAAATATTTAAATGCACCTTCGATTAAGTGGATGGATAGATTTGTAATTTTTTCAAGATATTTAGATTCGAAAACAAGTGAAATTGTAATTGCTGATTACACATTAACATATCAAAAAGTTGTTGTAAAGGGGGGATTAAATATTTTCCCAAAATGGGCAAATAAAGATCAAAGTGCATTTTATTATACAAGTTATAAAGGATTGGTTCCTGCATTGATGAAACAGAACCTTTACACGAATCGTCTTGAAAAAATACTAGAGAGTGATGGAATGATAGTATGTTCTGATGTAAGTGATGATGGTAAAAAACTTGTTTTAACAATGGCTCCAAATTCTCAACCAGACATTTATGTTTACAATACAGAAACGAAACTAAAAACTAGAATTACAAAATACTTAGGGATTGATGTTGGAGGAAATTTTGTTGAAAATGATTCAAAAATTGTTTTTGTATCTGATCGATTAAAATATCCTAATATTTTTGCTAAAAAAATAGGATCAAATGGTGTAGAAAGAATGATTTATCATGGAAAAAATAATTCTCAAAGTACAACTTCTGATGATTATATTGTATATTCTAGTAGAGAAACAGACAATGAATTTGGAAAAAATGTTTTTAATTTATATTTGATGTCAACAAATAGTGACTATGTAAGAAGATTGACTACGAATGGACAAAATCAATTTCCAAAGTTTTCTTCAGATGGTGAGTCTCTTTTATTTATTAAAAGAACAGATAAAAGTTATTTAGGGATAATTAGATTAAATTACAATCAAAGTTTTTTATTCCCACTGAAAAGTGGTAAGTTGCAATCTATAGATTGGTAGTTATTTTAATTTAAGTATCTATAGTGTAGAATGTTTAAAATAAAATTAAAAGAGGAATTATTATGAAAAGTATTTTTAAAAATACAATATTAGGGGTATGTGCATTAGGATTATTAGCAGGTTGTGCTTCTAAAGATGTTGAGTATGATGATAGTGCTGTAACTAATATTGACCAACAAATGGATAATGTAGCTGTTTCAGATGCAGACTCTCAAACTTCATCTTTGAATTCAAATACTGATTCTGCTTATGGTACGGATTCTTTACAAAAAATTACAAACGCTTCTGTAAATAGTGTACAAAGTGATATTGATGGTAAAGTTATTTTGTTAGAATCAGTACATTTTGGATTTGACAAATATAAGTTAAGTGATGAAATGAGATCAGTTGCTACTTCAAATTATATAAAAATTGATGAAACAGCTCAATCTTATACTGGTTTAAAAATCAAATTAGAAGGTAACACTGATGAGTGGGGAAGTGATGAGTATAACTACGCATTAGGTCTTAAAAGAGCAAAAGCTGCAAAAGATGCTTTAGTCGCTGATGGTATAAATGCAAAAGATATTGTTATGGTAAGTTTTGGTGAAAGTAATCCTGTGTGTACACAAAAAAATACTGCTTGTTGGAAAATGAACAGAAGAGCAGATTACAGATTATTACCATAATAAAGAGTTTTTTTTGAATAGAATAATTTTTGGAATATCTTGTTTTGTAGTTTCGGCATCTCTTGCCGAAACATCTATGTTTGGAGCTGGAAATCTTAATTCTGCAAATCCTTATGGTTTAAGTCAAGCAGAAGAGGTTATTGTTAAAAACAAAAAAATTGTAGCAAAGAATGAACAAAAAATAAAAAAAACCACTAGCGAAATCCAAGAATTAAATGAGAGAGTTGGTGGTGTTGAATCTTTACTAGAAGGTGAAAGTTTAAAACTAAATAAAACTTTTATCTCTTTAAATAAACACATAGATGACTATAAACTACATACAGAAATCTCAAAAAACAATATCAATAAGAATAGTGATAAAATTGTAACTATTGAAAGACAAATAGATACTGATCTTGAGAACATGAAATCACTTATCAATCAAAATACCAAAAACATGAAAACACTTCAAAAGTCTTTTGACAAAATTACTCATTTAGTAAATGATATAAATAGTAAATATGTTACAAAAAAAGAGTTTGATAAATTAATTTCATTATTAGATAAAAAATTGGTTCAACCAAAAAGTACTCCCAAAAAGTGTACGCAAAGCAAGAAAATAGATTCGAGTAAAAGTTCAGCAGTATTGTTAGACGAGGCAAAGGTATTTTTCAAAAAAGATTATTTTACAAATGCATTGCCTATTTTCGAGGACTTGATCAGCAGAAACTATAAACCTGCAGAATCAAACTTTTATGTTGGTGAAATTAAATATTATAGAAAAAAATATAAAGATGCACTACATTATTTCAAGACAAGTATGACTTTATATGATAAAGCGAGTTATTTACCAAAATTACTTCTACATAGTGCTATTTCATTTGAAGAACTTGGAGATAATGAGAATGCTCAAAATTTTTATAATACAATTATAGATATTTATCCTGAGTCTAATGAAGCAAAAGAAGCTTCTAAAAAAATTACAATATAACAAAATCAAAGGAACACAATAATGGCAAATAAAGTAATATCAATAGAATATACATTAAATGATGCAAAGAGTAAAGTACAATTAGATACAAATGTTGGAAATGCTCCACTAGAATTTATTAGCGATATGGGACAAATTATTCCAGGTCTTGAAAAAGAACTAGTAAACTTAAATGCTGGAGATAAAGCTGATGTTTTAGTACAACCTGCTGATGCTTATGGTGAGTATAATGATGAGGCTGTACAAGCACTTCCAAAAGAGCAATTTGCAGATATTGAACTGGCAGAAGGTATGTCTCTATATGGAACTGGTGAAAATGGTGAAACAGTACAAGTTGTTGTTAAATCTATTGCTGATGATGAAGTAACAATTGATTACAATCACCCAATGGCTGGTAAAACACTTATGTTTAGTGTAACTGTATTAGCTACAAGAGCTGCAACTGAAGAAGAGATCAAAGTTGGTGTTGTTGGTGGTATGGCAGCTGCTGGTGGTGGATGTTGTGGTGGAGGAAGCTGTAGTACAGATTCTGCTGCTGAAGATAGTCATGATAATGGATCAGAAGGTGGATGTTGTTCATCTGAACCAACTGAAAAATCATCAGGTGGATGTTGTTCAAGTAACTAATCTACTTTTTTATGAAGAGATCCTCTTGCATTTTGTAAGAGGATTTTTTTTGCTTACAATGTATTATTCAGAATCTAAACTTTTCCGGAACATGTAAAGTCCAAAAAGGAAAAACACTACTCCAATAGCAAAAATAGCAAACATGCTTTTCCAAACGATATCAAATCCAGCACCTTTAAATAATATTGCCTTAGATATCTCCACAAAATGA
>JBASAI010000290.1:0-2058 GCA_049650525.1 Arcobacteraceae bacterium | reverse complement strand
GCGTAAACGAGTCAGGGAACAGGCTTATCAGGGCGCTTTCTGACTCGCTAGGCCTTAACGTTAAGCAGCTTAAAGACCTTGGAAGCCAGGGTAAGCTGACAAATGACGTGCTAATCAAAGCTTTCAGGCAGCAAAGCGCAGTCATAGACACCGAATACACTAAAACTATAGAAACTTTCGCCCAATCAACACAGGTAGCAACGCAAAACCTAACCAAGTTCATCGGTGAATCAACTCTAGTTCAATCATCAGTTGCCGCATTCGGTAGCGCAATGGTTTCTGTTTCTGGCAGCATTGATGAGTTTACAGACGCTGCAATCGCGCTTGCCGTGGTATCGATAGCCAGGGTGTTGCCAGCGATGGCGAAGAAGGAGGCTGCAGCAATATCGTCAACAATAGCCTCAATTGGCGCAGCCAAGGCGGATGTAACAGCAGCAGCGGCAACATTAAGAAGGGCCGAGGCTGAGAAGATAGCTGCGCTAGCAATTGTATCAACAGCAAAGCTTGACTTTCAGGCCGCTCAAAACTCTAACGCTTACGCATTTGCAAAGGACAATCTAGCAAGGGCAAGCTCAAGAGCAGCAACCGCTGTAGGGGCTTACAATGCAGCAGCAGCAGCATCTGTAGCGGCATCAGCAAGAGCGTCAATTGCCGCAAGAACCCTGTCAGGGGTAATGTCTCTTTTTGGTGGGCCGCTTGGTGTTGCGCTAATAGCTGCATCAGCTCTGGTGTACTTTTACACAACCGCTGAAACTGCAGAAGAAAAAACCAAAAGGCTAGCAGGTGAGATAGACCAGCTTGCTGAGTCATTCTCTGGATTAAATAGGATTCAAAGGGCTGTAGAAATATCAAAGATAAACACCGAGATGTCAGAGCTTAGGTCGCAACTTATAAAAGCTAACAACCAGCTAAACAACTGGACTGAGCAATTAAACTCTGGGAATCCATTTGCAGCTCAAAAGGTTCAGCAATTTAAGTCTGAAGTTGAGGGGCTGAATGAGCAACTAGATACGCTATCAACCAAGCAGCAGGCAATATTTCAGGGTGGGCTGCCAGAAATATCCACTTCACCATCTGCCACATCGCCAACTGGTGACGGCTCAGGAGCGGTTATAGCTGACTCAGAGTTTCAGAGCAAACTTGAGGAAGAGACTCAACAGTTAAGGCTTAACCTCCAGCTAAGGCAGGCAATCAGAGACGAGTACATAACATACGATCAAGCCAGAGCAATTGAGGTGGCAACAAATAAACTAGCCAGCCAACAAGCTACATTCGACGCTGAAATACTAAAACTAGGCGAGAACGAGGCGGCAAAGGCAGAGCTTCTAGCAACATTCAGGGAGGCTCAAAAATTAGCGGTTGCAGAATTTGAACTTAGCCTTACAGACATAGTTTCTGAGGAGTCAGAAAGGCGCAACCAGATTAAGCAGCGCGAAGCAACGCAAGCCATAGGAACATATAGCAACTACGCAAACGCAGCGCTAAGCCTTGAGTCTGCATTTGGTAGCAAGTCAGAGAAGGCGCAAAAGAGGCGCAGAAAGGCTGCTGTTATTATTGACACTGCAGCAGGTATAGGCAGAGCGTTTGCAGAGAACAACTTCTATGTTGCGTTAGGTATGTCTGCGGCAATTGCTGCAAACGGCATTGCTCAGATAGCAGCTATAAATTCTGCATCATCAGCGCCACAGTCAAACGTTAGCGCCGGCGGGATACCGTCAGACTCTGCTGCAGCTCCATCTGCCCCAGCTTCATCTACTGTAATTGATTTCAGAGCAAGACCGGGTCAATCTTTCACGGCTGATGATGTTCGCGATATACTAGGCTCTGTAGAGGGCGTCACGCTAATTAATAACGGTCTCGAAAACGCTAGACGCTTAGGAGAGATTTAATGTCTAATATTTTAGTTGTAGATAACACTGGCCAATCTGGTGGCGCTGCTGACTTCTGCGAAAACTCAGCATTCTTATTTAACACCGTCTTGCCATCATCATCGGTTAGCGGTGCTAATGAAGATCCAGATTATCCGTTTGATAACTGCACAGACTTCCCAGATAACAC
>JBASAI010000289.1:0-1764 GCA_049650525.1 Arcobacteraceae bacterium | reverse complement strand
CTTATGGAAAATGGTGTTACAATAGAGGGTGAAGAACTCGACGATGATTTTGTGATGAACAAAGAAGAGTTCTTAAAAATTAAAATGCCAAATGAAGAAGGATTTTATCCTCAAGTAGATACTCCTGAAAATCCTCAACAAGGTGTTGAGAATATGAGAGAATACTTAGGTGATCCATCAAATTATGGTACAGGTACTCGATGTATGAATGATTGTATTAAGGGTGAATTACCTGTTTTACGAATCAAAAATGAGTTGAATAACTTTACGCCAAAAGCGTCTACAGTAAGAGATTTACAAGAAGCTAAAGCAGATGAGGGTGATGTACATCCTGGTCTTGCTGGTTATGAAGCTAGCTGTACTGTTTGTCACTCAAGTCCAGTGATGGGAGCTCCTGTTGTTGGGGATAAAGATGCGTGGGCAAAAGTTCTTGAAAAAGGACTTGATAAAGTAAATCATAATGCAATCAATGGTATAAATGCTATGCCTCCAAAAGGTGGTAATATGGATTTAACAGAGAGTCAAATGCATGAGATTATAAATTATATGATCGAAGCAAGCAAATAAAAGGAGATACGATGAGATTAGCTAAAATTTTATTAGCAGTATCAGTTACGAGCGGTTTATTTATGACCGCTAGTGTGGCAGATGATGCGTTAATTAAACAGGGTAAGAAGATTTTTAATACAAAAGATCTTGGAAACTGTTTTGCCTGTCATGATGTAAATGGTCAAAAAATTGATGGTCCAGGAAGTTTTGGACCAAAATTAGTTGGCTTATCATACTGGGATGACGAGATGTTATATAACACAGTGTATGATATCTATGCAGAACGAGATATAAAAATATCTGCGATGCCTGCATTTGGTACAACTGGATGGTTGGATGATGCAGAGATCAAAGCAGTAGTTGCTTATTTAAAAACAATTAATTAAAAAAGAAGGATAGAAGATGAATAGAAGAAAATTTTTAGGTTTAGGTTTAGGTCTTGGTGCAGCTGCAATGATGTTGCCATCAACATTAAGTGCTGTTAATTTTAGAGAAACAAAAACAAGCGCGTTTGAGGGGCCAAAAAGTCATACAGTAGAAGAGTCTATGAAAGAGTTATTTGGTACATCAAAAACTAAAGAAGAAAAAGTAACATTAAGTGCTCCTGATATCGCTGAAAATGGTGCTGTTGTACCTTTACAAGTGACATCTGATTTAGCTGGTAAAACAGTAGCTTTTTTTCAAGATGCAAATCCTGAGGCTTTAGTAGCAGTATTTACAGTACCTGCAAATGGAATTATTGATTATAAATTAAGAATCAAAATGGCTAAAACAGGAAATGTTACAGCGGTAGTTCAAGATGGAAATACATTATATTCTCATACTAAAGAAGTAAAAGTAACAGCGGGTGGTTGTGGAGGTTGATTCAATCAATCTTTCAAATACTAAAAAATGTGTTATAAAATAATAGATATATAAAAAGGAAAATAAAATGGCAAAAAAAAGTAGAATTAAAGTAAAAGAAAAAAAAGGTGTTACAACAGCAAAAGTTTTAGCAAGTCACGATATGTTGAGTTATGATGAAGCAAAAAGAGCAAAAAAAGAGGCGAATTTTATCACATATATGATCGCTAAAGTTGATGGGGAAATTGTATATGAAGTATCAACAAGTCAATTTTTATCAAAAAATCCATTTGTTCAGTTTTCATTTAAAGGTGCAAACAAAGGGAAAATGCTTGAGTTTACTTGGACTGATTTAAAAGGTGTAACTAGAAC
>JBASAI010000288.1:0-4206 GCA_049650525.1 Arcobacteraceae bacterium | reverse complement strand
GCTTATATTTTGGCTCAACTCTTTAAGTGTCAGACTTTTTGACTTTGTATCATCCTATACAAATAGCCCGTTATACACTGTGGCTTTATTTGTTTTTATTGTTTTGACACTTGCATTTGTTGGTTCTTCTATTGAAAAAGCGGGTAAATCATTTGTGATCTCTTTGATCGATAGAATACTTGCAAAAGTTCCTGCTATTGGGACTATTTATTCTATTATCAAAAAAATCACTGAACTTTTTAAACCAAACAGTAAAGATAGTAAAAAAGAAGTTGTTTTAGTCGAGTACCCAAAAGAAGATTCTTGGGTACCTGCTTATGTTTTGAGTAAACACGAAAATGTTTTGGTTTTATTTGTACCAACAAGCCCAAACCCAACAAGTGGATACACTGTAATTATAGAAAGATCAAAGATCAAAGAAACGACATTGACTGTAGCGGAAGCGAGTCAATTTATAGTAAGTATGGGATCTGATTTTGTAAAAAAAGAAGAGATTACGAAAATCATACAAGATTCACTAAAAGAAAAACAAGATAAGGGAAAATAAATGATAGATATAAAACTTTTACAAAAAGATTTTGATGCAGTAAGTAGTGCTTTAGAGAAGAAAAAAGTGACAAAAGAAACTTTAAGTGCATTAAAAACTCAAGTTGAAAAAGCAAAAGAGAAAAGAAAAGAGATGGAAAACTCTCAAGCGGAACAAAAACAATTATCTCAACAGTTTGGATCATATAAAAAAGATGGTAAAGATGTCGCACCGCTACAAGCTGAGATATCAAAACTCAAAGAAACAAAACAAAAATTAGAAGATGAAGTTCGAGATATCGAAGCAGCTATCCAATCAATTATTATGGGGATCCCAAATCTTCCTGATGAAGAGGTTCCAATAGGAGCAGATGAAGATGAAAATGTAGTTCTAGATACAATTGGAGAAAAACCATCTTTTTCATTTGAACCAAAAGAGCATTGGGAACTAGGTGAGAACAATGGAATGATCGATTTCACAAGAGGTGTAAAACTAGCCAAATCACGATTTGCAGCACTAAAAGGTGTAGGTGCTAGACTTGAAAGAGCTTTGATCAACTACTTTTTGGACTTCAACAGAGAGCGAGGATTTGAAGAGTGGTATGTACCTTTTATGGCAAATACCAATACTTTAGAGGGAACTGGTCAGCTTCCAAAGTTTGAAGATGATTTATTTAAAATTGAAGGTGAAGATTTATATCTTATCCCTACAGCAGAAGTG
Source organism: Arcobacteraceae bacterium (assembly GCA_049650525.1). Classification (GTDB taxonomy): domain Bacteria; phylum Campylobacterota; class Campylobacteria; order Campylobacterales; family Arcobacteraceae; genus JAIOSF01. Next base: position 2,960 of record JBASAI010000288.1, on the reverse strand, counting down.
TGTCTTACAAATCTTTATAATGATGAAATCATAGAAAAAGAAGAGTTACCACTTTTACTTACATCATACACACCGTGTTTTAGAAAAGAAGCTGGAAGTGCTGGACGAGATACAAGAGGAATGATCAGACAACATCAATTTGATAAAGTTGAGATGGTGGCTATCACTACTCCTGAACAATCAGCTGAAATCTTTGAAAAAATGGTAAATTGTGCAAGTGATCTACTTACATCGTTAGGTTTACCTCATCAAAAAGTACAGTTATGTACAGGAGATTTAGGATTTAGTGCGGCTACGACTATTGATCTTGAAGTATGGTTACCAGGACAAAATACATATAGAGAGATAAGCTCTATTTCAAATACTAGAGAGTTTCAAGCAAGACGAGCAAAAATACGATACAAAGATGGAAAGAAAAATACTTTATGTCATACATTAAACGGAAGTAGCTTAGCAGTAGGAAGAACTCTTGTAGCCGTGATGGAAAACTATCAAAACGAAGATGGAACGATCACGATTCCAGATGTACTTAAAAAGTATATGTAACTCATAATAGGCATTTTATCTGTTTCATTTGAGCAGATGTCTGTCTATAGGATTCTTAAAAAAATTTAAGGAATAATAAATGCCTATAGAACAAATTAGGTAAAAAACTTTTTAATTACCTTAAATTTAGGTAATGTAACATTAATGATGTATAATAAGATACTTAAAAAGTATACAATTGGAGAATAATTATTAAGATAAAATTAAATACATTAGTTACAATTTTATTCATTACTTTATTAGTAACAGTTATAGGTGCATTATTTATTCAGTATAATTATTCGAAAAGTGTAATTGTTGATAAGTATAAGAATCAATATTACAGTCAATCATTACAAGTGAAAGATAAATTAAGAATTTTACTTGATAAAGTACAATATAACTTTAAAAGTGCAGAATCTGAAAATGAAAAAAAACTAGATGAACTATATCATATATACAAACTTACTGGTAAGAATTTTAACATAGATAAAACAGCAGAAATATTAAATGAAGATGTAAAATTTGGAAGATATCAAATCTTTTTAATTAACAAAAATAATATAGTTGAACACGCATCATATAAAGCTGATATAGGACTTGATTTAGGAAAATTTAAATATATTGAAGAATTATTTCAAAGCATATTTGACAAAAAAACAAATATCAATGTCTCTGTTCCCATTCTTGACACATTTTCAATGAATTTAAAAAAATATTTAATTAGATTATCCAATGATGATAAATATATTATTCAGCTTGCATTCGTAATAGATTTTAAAGACATACTCCAAGAAATTCATCAAAATAATGTACGAATTGCAAAGAATATTAATATTTATTTTGCTACTCAATTTTCTTTTCAAAAAGTGGAATTTGGCAAATTTCATAAGAAGAAATATAATTTAATAGAAAGTCTTAAAGATACAAAAACATTTTTTTCTACGATAAATAAATCTTTATTTAATGAAAATATTGAAAAACTAATTAATCTTGATACTCAAAAGGAAGCAGTAAACTATAATAAAGCAATTTTAACTATATTTAAAGATAAAAATACATTATTATATTTTGCGGATAACCAAGAGGAATTATTTCATTATTATTCAATTACTAATGGGATATTTAATATACAAGACGAATTTCAAATAATAATAAGTTTTGATTACTCAATGGATGACTTGAATACTGATATAGACAATATATTCTCAAATCTTGTTCAAATGATATGTTTAGTATCTTTTATACTTGTGTGTAGCTATATTTTCATTTTATTAAATATATCAAATAAATTAATTTTATTAAATACAAATATAATGAGCAATAATAGTATACATAGTAATCATGCAATGGTTAAAGAAGTGTTTGAATTGACTAAAAGTTATAATCAGCTTCATAGTGATTTAAATAAACAAATAAAAATCAATAAAGACTTATCATATCTTGATAGCCTAACACATACAAAAAATCGAAAAGCATACGATGAAAAAATTTTGGAATTATTATCGCTCTTCCGGCGTTATCAAACTCAATTTTCTATAGCCATGTTAGATATTGATGATTTTAAAGATATTAATGATCAATATGGTCATAAAGTCGGTGATGATGTATTAATAGAGATGACACAATTGATTCATGAAAATATACGAGAAAGTGATTTCTTATTTAGAATTGGAGGGGAAGAATTTATTTTAATTTACTCTCAAACTATACTACCTAATGCCCTTCAAATTACCGAAAAAATACGAAATTTAATCGAAAAAAATTTAACTACAATAGATAATAAAACTATTACAGTAAGTATTGGACTTACAGAAGTTGAAAACAATGATACCGAAGATTTCTTATATCAAAGAGTAGATAAATTCTTATATGAATCTAAAAATAGTGGTAAAAATAGAATCACCTCTGGAATGACCCCAATACTATAGACACTATATAATTAAAGATGTATGTATTGAAATTGGATTAGAATAAACAACTTATGTTATAATATTCACATAAATTAAAACTGCCTGTCTATAGACTGCAGCACAAATAAAAAGAAGTAATAAACTTTAAAAGAGAAAATGATAAAAAAAACACTAGCAATATTCTTTGCCCTTATTTTTTTACTGTTAAAAAAGATTTTCATAAAAGAGAATAGAGTTCCGAATAAAACGATGGATAATATATCAGATAAATTACATTCTATATTTTTATTTACATCGTTTCCTATTCTATTTCTTTTGTGGTTTGATATCAAGATAGATGATTTTTCACTCAATCTTGCTCTATATGGATTATTATCTTTGCAGATCATCATCATAGTAAGATATTTCAATCCTAAAATGCTAGTAGTTAAAAAAACACAAACAGCCATATTGACAAAAATAACTCGATATAGTTTGGTACTCTTTATCATTAACTGGATTGTTTTTTCATTTGGATTTGCA
>JBASAI010000287.1:0-1932 GCA_049650525.1 Arcobacteraceae bacterium | reverse complement strand
GTTTGACTGTTGAGCAGATGAAGCAAGCAGATCTCGTGATCTTAAACTATCCGAGCAATCCCACAAGTGCCACAATTGACGAAGATGATTTAATGCAATGGGTGAAGTATGCTTTGGAATATGATTTTGTACTTATTAATGATGAGTGTTATAGCGAGCTTTATTTTGATGAATCAAATAAACCTATCTCATTACTCGAAGCTTCTTATAAAGCTGGAAACAGATTATTTAAAAACTGTTTGGTGTTGAACTCTATTTCTAAAAGAAGTAGTGCTCCAGGACTTAGAAGTGGATTTATAGCGGGGGATCGTACGATTTTAAAAGAGTATATGAACTATCGTACTTATGTAGGCTGTGCCTTACCTCTTCCTTTACAAAAAACAGCTGCAATAGCTTGGAATGATGAAAAGCATGTTGAAGAGTTTCGTAAAATATATAAAGAAAATTTTGCCATAGCAAAAGAGATTTTAAATATTGAAGTTCCTAGTGCTACTTTTTACATCTGGCTTGAAGTAGAAGATGAGCTTCAATTTACTCAAGAGTTATATAAACAAGAAAATATAAAAGTTTTACCAGGAAGTTTTTTAGGACGAAATGGTATTGGAAAAAATTATATCCGAATAGCACTTGTAGAGAACAATGATAAAACAAGAGAAGTATTGACACGATTAAAACAATTTATCACTAGATATAAAGCACAATAAAGGAAAAGAGATATATGGAACCAAACGAACTACACGAGGCAAGAACAAATCCTGATTTCTTAGAGTATTTAAATGTGCGAGAAAAAGAGGTAATGGAATCAAAAAGTCTATCAGGATTGTATGAAGTACTTGATACGCTTCTTGTTTTAGATATTGATGAAGAGCGAGTGCATACGATCTATCAAGAGATTTTAAAAGTTGCATTTGACGGAATTGAATCAAGGCTCAAACAAAAAGAAAAACTAAGCCTTGAAAATGATGATATTTTTTATATACGAAGTTTTTATGAACATGCCATAGAAAAATGGAGTATGGGAAATGCAAAAGGGGCAAAAGAGTTGTTTTTTATATTGACTCAAATTTGTGAAGATGAGTTATTGGTTGATGCGATGAGCGTTCATCTTATTGCTTGTACAACACAAAGTGATATGGATGATTTTTATGAAAAGAATGTTCTAGAAGATCAGTCACACTCTGAAGATAAATATGGATATTTTATCATCGATTTTGTTTTTGATACAAAAGAGTATTTAAAAAATCATGCCGAACTTCTTGACACTGAGTTTAAAGCATTAGAACACCTTCTTAACTAATGAAGGTACATTTCATAGGAATTGGTGGGATTGGTCTGTCTGCCCTTGCGAGATTTTTGCAGTATCGTGGATATACAGTAAGTGGTTCAGATGTAAAATCTACACCCATTACACGAGAGCTTGAAAAAGAGGGAATTACTCTTACTATTCCACAAAATGAAGATGCAATTTGTGGACAAGATTTAGTGATCTATAGTGCCGCTGTACAAAATGATAATGTAGAGATACAAGAAGCAAAAAAACAAGAGTTAGTTTTACTTCCTAGAAAAGAAGCGTTAAGTGTCATCATGCAAAAAACAACAAACTACTGTGTATGTGCAGCGCATGGGAAAAGTACAACAACAGCTATATTAAGCTCGATTTTACAAAGCTCTGCGATTATTGGAGCCATTAGTAAAGAGTTTGGTTCAAACTTTAGATATATAGATGAAGTGTTGGCTTTTGAAGCAGATGAGAGTGATGAGAGTTTTATCTTGTCGCATCCATATTGTTCGATAGTTTTAAATACTGAGCCTGAACATATGGAGTATTATAATTATGATGAAAAAAGATTTTATGATGCATACACAAAGTTTTTGGATATTGCAAAACTTCGTGTGATCAATGCAGAGGATGAATTTTTACAAAATTATAAA
>JBASAI010000286.1:0-1651 GCA_049650525.1 Arcobacteraceae bacterium | reverse complement strand
AAATAAAGTCTCATTTAGATTTTCTAAATAACCACTTCTTACATATTTTTCTGCCTTAGCATTAAATATAAAAAAGAGCTCTTCAGCTGCTTGATAATCATTTTGAAAAAGTAAAGAATAAATTGTTTCTTCATTAAAAGGATTCAATAAACCATATGATTCTTTATCATTTGAAAAGTTTATACTCTCTCTTTTTTTTACTTCATATTTTTTATTTTTAACATTAAATGCTGTAACAAACTGGTTGTTTTTATATGTAAATGTTTTTGATATATGCGCATTTAATTTGGTAAATAAGATATCTTCTTTATATGTTATCGGCATAGTAGCAGAAATATTAGAATAACTCGAAAAGTCCACAAGTGGAATAATCATCAATCCTTCATCATTTGTTTCATCATATTTTCTATAATTTAAATCCATCGAAACACTTGCTTTTAGAGATTTATCATCTAAAAAGTATTTATTTACATTGATAAAAAAATCCTCTGAGCGTATCTCACCATCATTTGATTTCGCATCACTTGACATCCCTATAAAAGTATCTGCTTTTACATTTGCATAACCGATAGTTATATCTGTTTTATCGTTACTAATATCAAGATATAAAAAGTTTTTATCTGCATTATTTTGAAGAGCTTTGCCGTCATAATCAATCGATCTATTTTCATTTGAGTTATTTGCAAACAATAAATAAGACCAATTATTCTCAAAACTTTTAGACTGCGTGATGCTTTGTGAGTTTTCATTTTTTGAAAATGAAGTGTTTAATTCTGTTGCATTTTCTTTTTTTGCAGACTTTGTATACATTCTGATGAAGTATACTCCTGTTTCATTACCAATACCAAAAGAACTATCCCCATAGTATACTTCCACATGATCAATAAAATCCAATGAGATACTTCCCCATGTTAAAGTTGCAGATTGTGTATGCACTGAGCTTACTTCATAGTCATTGATAAAAAAGCGGAAAAAGCCACTCACAGTTGTTTTTGTTCCCGAAAGTCCAGGAGTGTCAAATCCATATCTGTTTTTATTAAGGTTAATAAGAGGTAGTTCTTTTAAAATGTCATTGAGTGTTTTGTATTGCATCAAACGAATCTCTTTTTGAGAATAGACAACAACATGGCCTAATTTCTCATCTACAGTTTGTAAAGATTTTTCAGATGCATTTTCATATTGATCTAAAAGATTATTTAAAGGATTAGAAAAAAGTATAGTTGTAAATATAATAATAAATAAAAATATTTTTTTCATATGTTCCCTTTAGTATTCATACATTATAACAAAATATTATTTAATTATTTATTTATTATTATATCTTCTAATTCAAAATCTTTTTTTTCTTTCAAATCCTTAGACTCGTTAATTTTTTTGATTGATATATTTTGTAAACCTTTAAAATTATTCATTTTCATTTCGGAAAATTTACTAGTATTATCGGTAAGTTTCTCACTTTTCCCACCATGCATATCTATTTTTACTGTATTTTTTATATCAAAGTTATTGTTTGCTAAAAGTTGTGTACTTATTAATACCATTATCATTATTATTTCTTTCATTTTGTTCCTTTAAAAAAGTTTATTTTGTACTAGATTTATTTTACTAGATTTTTCAATACAACGTGCTGAATCATTTTTGACACTATTGA
>JBASAI010000285.1:0-3852 GCA_049650525.1 Arcobacteraceae bacterium | reverse complement strand
GTTGATAGTCAAGGGATGAAATACCCTGAAATTTTTGACTTTTTAACAACACATAAAGATAAAATAGTAGCACGAGTTCATACTGGTGATCCCTCTATTTACTCAACGATTGCAAAACAAATTGAGTACTTAAAAGAGCAAAATATAGAGTATGCTGTGATCCCTGGTATCACAGCTGCTTTTGGTGCAGCTGCATCTTTAGGTATCGAGTATACTATTCCTGGTGTTTCTCAAACGGTGATTTTATCAAGAGTTGAAGGGAAAACTCCAAATCCTGAAAAACTAGAGAATATTTTGGCGTGTAAAAATTCATCATTGGCTTTTTATCTCTCTATTTTACTGTTAAAAAAACTTAAAAAAACTGCTTTAGAGATGGATTATAGTCCTGATACACCTTGTTGGGTGATAGAAAAAGCGACATGGAAAGAAGAAAAAATCTATAAAGGAACTATCTCAGATATAGAAAATCAAGTTTCTCATATACGAGGGGTTGCACTTATTTTATTTGGTGATTATTTGTACCAAAAAGAGACAGAAGAATCCCATCTTTATGTAAAACCATTAGTAAAAGAGATAGAAGCTCGTAAAGAGATGAGAAAAGAAAAAAAGGCAAAAGAGAATGAGTAAATTAAAAATAGCAGTAGTCACAATCAATCAACCAAGTCTAACAGCAGCTTGTAATTTAGTACCTTACTTATATGATTATACAGTAGATGTATTTGGTAAAAAAGATTTAGAGCACAATCTTGATAATCTAAATCTTTATAATAAAATAGATGATATTATGAAGCCTGCATGGGATGGGTATGATGCGATTATCTGTATTTTAGCAATGGGTGCGGTGGTGAGAAAAATCGCTCCATTTTTAAAAGATAAAGCAACTGATCCAGCTGTTATAGTGATAAATCTTGCTTTAGATAAAATTGTACCACTTCTCAGTGGTCATTTAGGTGGAGCAAATGAACTAAGTGACACTATAGCTTCACGAATCGATGGTTGTTTAAATTTTGTATCAACTGCTACAGATCAAACCAATACTTTGGCTTTTGAGATGTTTGCTAAGAAAAATGATTTAGAGATACATAATCTTAAAGAATTAGCACTTATATCAAACTCTCTTTTAAATAAAAAAGAGGTAGAAGTTTTAACTTATGAGTCTATTTTTGAAACGATTCCAAATAAAAAAAATATAAAGTTGGTATCCGAACAAACAAGTGAACTATGTGTAAATATCACTCCATTTGATAGCCCTCTTCTTACTTTTAAACCAAAAGTTTTTTTAGGAATCGGTTGCAATCGTGATACTTCGTGTGAAGAGATAGAAAAAGCTTTCTTATCATTTTTAGACTCAAAAAAGTTAAAACGAGAACAGATAGAAAACATCGCTTCTTTTGAAGCAAAAGCTGATGAAAAAGGACTTTTAGAGTTTGCAAACAAATATAACTTTGAAATAAAGTTTTATAATGAAAAAGAGATAAATGCCTTAGAGGGTACATTTTCACCATCAGCATCTACAAAATTCTTTGGACTACAAGGGGTATCAGAACCATCAAGTGTACTTATATCAAAATACAAAGAACTTATCATACCAAAAGAAGTGTATAACAGAAAAATAACAATCGCAGCAGCAGTATAAAGGAATAAAAATGGCAAAAAAATTATATATCGTATCAACAGGCGCTGGTGGATTAGACTATATCACACCTGAAGCTTTACTCGCACTCAAAGAGTGTGAAGTAGTAGTATCTTATAGCAAATATGCAAGAGAATTAGGAAGTCTCATAGAAGGCAAAGAGTTGTATACCTCTGGAATGACTCATGAGATTGAACGATGTGGACAATCAATTGATTATGCTCAAAGTGGAAGAACTACTTGTATTTTGTCCAATGGTGATGTAAATGTATATGGTATGGCTACACTTGTAACAGAACTGATGGAAGAGCGAGACTTATGGGATGAGATTGAAGTGGTTTCACTTCCTGGGGTGACTTCATTTTTGGCAGCTGCTTCAAAAGCTGGTGCACCTGTATCGCAAGACTTTTCTATCATCTCATTGTCGGATAGACTTACAGATATAAACCTCATTGATAAAAGAGTAAAAGCAGCACTTGATTGTGACTTTGTAATGGGTATCTACAATCCAAAATCAAAAAAAAGAATCCTCCCTTACCAAAACTTCCTAAGAGCTCTTGAAGATGGATACCAAGACAGAATCGCAATCATCGCTTCAAATGTAGGAAGACCAAAAGAACAAATCACCATCACAAACGCACAAGATCTCATCGATCAAGATATAGAACATCCACAAGTTACAATGTCAACACTTATCATGATCTGTAACTCAAATGCAAAACTCACTAAAAATGGGAAAGTACTTACTCCAAGAGGTTATTTAAACAAATATGAATTATCTGGTGAATTAAAAGCAAAATGCTAAACCTCTGTATAAGTGGAACATCATCAAATAGTGGTAAAACTATTCTTACTACTTCCCTGCTTTCTCATTTTAAATCATCAGTTCGTCCTTTTAAGATAGGACCTGATTATATAGATCCTCAGTTTCATACAAAAGTTTGTGGAACTGCTAGTGTGAACCTTGATAGCTTTATTATGAATGAGCCGCAAGTGCAATGGATCTACAATAATTACTCAGATAAAGATGTTTCTATTTTAGAGGGTGTGATGGGATTTTATGATGGTGATGACAAGGGATGTAGTGCGTATAGTATTTCTAAACTTTTAGATGTTCCTACTATTTTATTGCTTGATTGTCGTGGTAGTTATATCACCGTAAGTGCCGTTTTACAAGGATTGAAAACTTATAGAAAAGAAAACACGATCAAAGCAGTTGTTCTCAATCATATCTCTTCAAAAATGCACTTTGAACTTATCAAAAAGATTATCAATGAGGATCACAAAGATATTATAGTATTAGGCTGGATACAAAAAGATTTGGCTAGTTTAAACGATACTCATCTTGGACTTGATCTAGAAGATTTAGAAAAAATTGAAACTATTAGTAAAGATGTTTTGGAATATATTGATTTAGATTTATTGTCAAGTTTTTCAGTGAGAAAAGAAAATATAACAAATAGAAGCTATCCTTTTGAAAAAATAGAAAAACTCGATAAACACTTAGCTATAGTGACGGATGAAAATTTTTCATTTTTATATCATGATAATTTACAATTTTTACAAGAAATATTTAAAAAAGTAACTCTTATAAACCCTACAAAAGATGAAAAGGTTCCTAACTCTTGTGATACAGTTTATATTTGTGGTGGATATGTAGAAACAACAAAAGCATATAACGACATAAAAAATTCAGATAATTTTAAAAACTCACTCATCACTCATGCTAAAACTAAAAAGATATATGCAGAATGTGCTGGACTTATCTATTTAGGAAAAAATATAGATGAGAAAAAGATGAGTGGATTACTTGATGTTTCATTCACAATGACCGAAAGATTTAATCGTATGGGATATTATTATAATGAGCAAAATATCAAAGGGCATAGTTTTCACTATAGCAAAGTAGTCGATGATACAGATGGTTTTGATATAATATCAAAAAAACCAAACGGAATAGGAAAAGTAGGAAGCTTTCAAAATGAAACTAAAAATATCTTTGGAACATACCTACACACCATGTTTAGAAATAATATAACGCTTCTAAAAAAGAAATTTTAAGAGAAATTAAAATAGAATGTAAGAACTACTATTAAAATAAAAGGGCACTATCATGTTTACAAAAGAAAAAATAGACGAAATCATTACAGCTGTACAAGTTGCAGATTCTTATAGTTTAGGTTCGCATTGGGTATATGATGAAAAACAACTTGCTACAT
>JBASAI010000284.1:0-3495 GCA_049650525.1 Arcobacteraceae bacterium | reverse complement strand
TGGTCTTATTGGACTGGGTCAAGGTATTGGTATCATCTTTGGGGCAAATTTAGGAACTACTACAGGTGCTTGGCTTGTTGCTGGATATGGACTCAAAGTAGATATCGCAGCTTACGCAATGCCGATGCTTGTATTTGGTGTAATTTTAATCTTTCAAAAATCAAAATCTTTAAAAGGGTTTGGATATATTTTAGCTGGTCTTGGATTTTTATTTTTAGGGATCCATTATATGAAAGAGGGATTTGAAGCTTTTAAAAGTACTATTGATCTTGCATCTTTTGGAGGAACTGGTCTTAAATATCTCTTTATTTTTACAGGTATAGGTATATTTGCAACTGTTGTAATGCAATCATCGCATGCAACACTTGTACTGATCATCACAGCACTTGCAGCTGGACAAATATCCTATGAAAATGCATTAGCTTTAGCAGTTGGTGCAAATGTTGGTACAACTATTACTGCTATTATTGGGGCTATGAGTGCAAATATCGCAGGAAAAAGGCTCGCAGGAGCACATTTTATTTTCAATATCGTGACAGGTCTTATAGCATTGATTTTTATGAGCCAGATTATGTTTAGTGTTGATTATGTGAGTAATTATTTTGGAATTGCTCCTGATAATTATACTTTAAAACTGGCAGTTTTTCATACTATATTTAATATTATTGGGGTTGTAGTGATGATACCTTTTATAAATATGCTTGTAAAATTTTTAGAATCTGTTATGAAAGATGAGACACAAAAAGAAGAAGTACAAGTTGTTGATTCTGTAAAATATTTAAATGATTCTGTTTTAGAATTACCTGAAACTTCAATCGTTACAATCATTTTAGAAACAAAACACCTTTTCGAAAATACATTGGAGATCATCAGTAAAGGGCTCAATCTTAATAAAGAAAAAATTAGATCTGTAGGTATTCCAATTGAAAATACACTGGAAGTACAACTTTCAAATCCTATCAATATCGATGAACAATACAATAGAAAAATCAAAGGGATCTATGGTGCTATCATAGATTTTGCTACAAAAGTACAGTTTAATACTTCAGTAGAGCATACAGAAGAGATCCAAAAAATAAAAATGGCAAATAGATATCTTTTGGAATCGGTAAAGGCAATAAAACATTTACAAAAAAATCTTCTCAAATATAAAGATAGTAAAAATGATTATGTAAAAGAACAATATACAAATATGAGAATTAATCTAGCAGAAGTGTTGCGAGACATTGAACTAATTGATCAAACAGAAGAAGATGATACTATTGTACTTTTAATTTCAAAACTCAAAGTTCATATTGAAAAAAACGATATTATTTCAAATGGTATTTTAGATAATCTAATCAGAAAATCACTCATTACAAATGAGATGGCAACATCACTGATGAATGATAGCTCATATACATATGATATTTCAAGAAACTTGATTGCATTTGCAGAGATTATATTTATCTCTTCAACAAGTGATCTTAAAAAGCTAGATAATGATATACTTATCAATGATAATGAAGTAGAAGAATTTATAAAAAAGGAAGCGCAGAATGAAATTAAATAAGCTTATTAAAAATATCAAAAAAACATTATCTCTAAATACAAAAAAATTGAAAAAATCTTCCAAAGAAGAAGCTATGCTCATGATCTTATCGAAGCTCAAAAAAAGAAAAAAAAAGCTCAAGAAAGAGCTTAAAGAAAAACTTTCAAGTAAAGAAAAAAAAGAGTTAAAAGAGCACTTATTACTCATCAAGTTTCAGATAAAAAAGATGGAAAAACTTTTAGTTAAAATAAGTTAAACTCTTCTAATCAACTTTAAAATATCGAATTGAAGCAAAACCTTTTGCTTTTGTTCGTTGTACTTCTTCTACATTTTCAAATGAAATAATCCCACCCAAAGCAATAATCTTAAAATTTTCATCTTGATACAACGATACCATTTTTGCAAGATTTACTATCCCTTTAGGTTCCCCCTTATTTTCTTTAAAAAAAAATAGGGGAATAAGTGATCATATTCGCACCATTCTTTTTTGCAAGTTGTATCTCATTTTCATTGTGACAACTAATGATTGTAAATATATTCTTGTTTTGAAGAGATTGAATTTTGTCAAACTGTTGAGAATTTAAATGCACTCCATCAAAACCTAATTTTTCTGAGAGTTCAATATCAGAATTGATGAGTACTGTTTGTATAGAAAACTCTCTACAAACTTCCAAAAATGCTTCTACAAGCTTTTCTTTATCTGATGAGACTTTATCCCTAAAACAAATTATATCGACATTATGAAGCTTTAAGGCATTGGAAAGACTACTTTTTAAAGACTCTGGAGTATTTCCAAATTCTTCTGGGTCTGTAATAAGGTAGGATATAAAAAAAGGAGGCTTATATAAAGCCTCCTTTTTTTGTTTTTTTGTCATTTTATTAGATTAAGTGAACACTAAAGAGATCGTAATCTGTGCTCACTCAGACATTAAAAAAGGCATCTAGCCTTTTTTAATGATCTTCCTCAGCCATCATAACTGATCCAGCAATGTAAACATATGTTAAGATCATGAAAATAAATGCTTGCAAGATACCAAATGCAAATAACAAGAAGAAACCTGAAAGTGGTGCAATCCATGGAACTAACATAAGAAGTACCATCAAAAACATCTCATCTCCTCTGATCCCACCAAAAAGTCTGAATGATAGTGAAATAAGTCTAGAAATATGAGAAATAAGCTCAATAGGAAACATCAATGGAGCAAGAACAGGAACAGGACCCATCATATGACCAAAATATTTACCAATTCCATTGATTTTAATCCCAAGGTAGTTGTAATATACAAATACGATAATTGATAATGATAGTGTAAAGTTTATATTTGCTGTAATAGACTCAAACCCTGGTACAATACCCATCATATTTGCTACAACGATCAGAAGTCCTAGTGTTGCAATTAATGGCATATACATTCTTGCATTCTTTTCACCCATACTATCTGAACCTATAGCAACAACACCTTGCAAATAAGCCTCCATAACATTTTGTGTACCAGTTGGTACTAAAGCCATCTTTCTTGTTGCTAATCTTGCAATCACTAAAACTATAAGTGCTGTAAGTATTAGGTGAGCGCCAATATTTGGTACACCATGACCTACTATCTCACCTAAGAATGTAAATAATCTACCTTCCATCTATATCTTCCTTTTATCTTTTTTATCTCTTTTCGAGAATTTATTCTATGATTATATTGTAGTTTCCATAAATATTTTATAAAAGCTTTTTTATTAACTTTATATTATAATCACAAATACAACTATATAGGATATTAATGATTATACAAGACAATGCAATCTTCATTGCAGACGCCCATTACAACGATAGTAGAACACAATTGTATAAACTTTTGCTACTGCTTCAAAAGGGAACACTTTCATGCAGCCAAATTTTTTTGATGGGTGATATTTTTGATTTTTTATCATCTGAAATTAAATATTTTCAATTTATCAACTCAAAAGTGATC
>JBASAI010000283.1:0-3830 GCA_049650525.1 Arcobacteraceae bacterium | reverse complement strand
TGTCTGCATAGTATACAAACTTGGCGTAAGTCACAAACCCTTTTTTATTTACTATTTTATCTTTATCTACGGTGATATCTTCGAGTAGATATTTGAGTTTATCATCTGAGATTTTTTCGATTCTCTGTATAGTGAAATCTGAATGAAAATCTTCATTAAAATCAAACATTTGATTTGTAATTATGGTAAAAAATTCTTGTTGTTTTCTAGTCATTTTCTAATACCTCTGCATCAATTATATCATTTGTTTTGTGTTGTAACATAAAGTTTCCATCTGTACTATCGATTTTAAATAAAATGATCTCCTCTTTATTAAAATCAGGATGCATCACTTTTTGCCACCCAATACCAGGGATAGGAATATCTTTCCAATAATAATCATCCAACCAATTGATCTTTTTCTCAAATCTTAACCAGTTTTTGATCCTATCACTTACCTCTTTTGCTTTTCTAAAGTCCCACTTATAATCAGCTTTTTCTTTTTGTTTGGCTGTCTGTTCTCTTGGAGATTTTGGTTTAAACTGCTTGTGATTTATACACCAGTTTTCCCATACTTTGCTCCAGGAAACTTTTAGATCACCATTTGCAATATAATGGTTTTTAAATTTTGTAAATTCCATCTCTAAATCATTTTTAGCGATATATTTTTTTGCAATTTCTCGCATGATTGCATCCAAAGCGATATTTTCATCAATGGCTGTTTTTACTAAATGATTTTTGTATTTATTTTGATTTAAAATCCATCTTTTCCATACCGCTTCCCAGTCTGAATTTGTAGTTGATTTACTTTGATAATAGAGAGTAAAGTCTTCAAATACATCATCGATATTGTCCACAAACTTTGATTGGGCAAATTGTTTCATCTCATACGATAGAGCAAAATTATTTGGAATTGTAGTTGATTCATTGAGCTTTGTTTTGATGATTTGTGATGAGTTTTTTCTATAGATATCATCTTTGAGCACTGTGTTTGATGATTTTCCAGCACTTAATCCAAAAGTATTTTCAAAAGTTGGTTGAAGGTCATTGTTGTTTGTCGTTTTATGATAAGGGATATTTACCTTCTCACGCTTTATAAGAATGGTACTTAAAATATCTTCTACAATAGAATTGTATTTAAACTGCAATGAAGTTTTATCAAGAGAAAAATCCAATGCATTAATATCATTGGTAAATTTTTCTATGATTTTAGATTTTAGATTTTCCATAAAGGAGTTTGTTTAGTTAAACAGGTTTGTAGGAGAGTTTTTAAGTCGTTGTACTTCGGCACCTATATCATTTTGTCTCATAAAGTGTTCACCGATTAGAAATGCATCAGCTCCAGCTTCACTGAGTTCTTTGATGATATTTTGGTCATTTACACCACTTTCTGCTACGATAATTTTTCCATTTGGAATCATTGGAATAAGTTGATGACAAAGATTCATATCCATCTCAAATGTTTCAAGATTTCTATGATTTATCCCTATGATATGAGCCCCACAAGCCATAGCTTTTTTTAAGTCTTCTTTATCGTGAATCTCTACTAACACTTCAAGCCCAATATGTAAAGCATAGTCATACAGCTCTTGCAACTCTTTTTTGCTCAATGCTTTTGCAATAAGTAAAATAAAATCAGCTCCATATACCAAAGCTTCAACGATTTGATATTTATCAACAATAAAATCTTTTCGTAAAAGTGGAGTAGGGACATATCTTCTTATTTGTGTTAGATATTCTAAGTCTCCTTGAAAAAAGTGAGGTTCTGTTAAAACAGAGATGGCATTTGCTCCATTATTACTATAGCTTTGTGCTATTGCTAAAGGATCAAAATCTTCTCTGATGATCCCTTTACTAGGACTCGCTTTCTTTACTTCAGCGATGATACGAATAGGCTCTTCTTTTGTCGCTGTTAAAAACTTTTTAACATCTCTTGGTGGATATGGATTGTGAGATAAGCTTCGTCCCATCATCTCTAATGTGATATCTTTTCTTCTTTTTTCTAAATCATATTTTGTTTTTTCTATAATATCGTCTAAAATCATTTCTTTTTGTTTCCTTTTTGGCAATCGTTGATAGTTTTCCAGTGATAATTTATCTCTTTATCTTTAAGTCCAGTTACTCTGATAACTTTTTTCATGATCTCTAAAGCTTCTTTACATTTTCCTATTTTATAATATCCCCACGCTAAAGAGTCTAGATATGCTACATTGTTTGGTGCAGTTTTTACAGCACTTTGGATCAGACTCAAGCCTTTTTTAAGATCGATATCAAAATCGACAAGAAGGTACCCATAATAGTTTTGATAACTTGCATTGTTGATACCACTTGAAAGTGCGAGCTCAAAATTTGCGATAACATTTTTCATCACCGCTCTTTTATCATCAGCAAGTTCAAAACGGTACATAGCAATTTTTCCTAGAAGATCAGGGTTTTTTGTTTTTCTGTAAAGTTTTCTTGTCATTAATAATGCTTTTTTGAGTTGACCATCTTGATAGTACAGATTGATAAGCTTTGCTTGATCAATGTTTGTTTCTTCTAAAAATTTAATTGCTTCTTTGATATCTTTATTTTCAAGAAGTGATACTATTAAATTTTGAATCAAAAGTGTTGTTTTACTTAATCCTGGATTTTCTTTGTATTTGAGATACATTCTATTTAAAATAGAGAGCATTCCATCTACATTTCCTTGCTCTTGATAGATCAACATCAGTTTATCACAGATTGCTTTTGTACACCCTTTTGTTTGTAAATATGTTTCTAGATAGGCTAAAGCTACATCTTTTTGATTGAGATAAGTGTACAAAACAGTTGTAAGTTTGATTAGTGTTATTTCATTTTGATTGAGAGTGTATGCACTTTCATAGTATTTTGATGCATTATCATACTCTTTTCTTGCATACAAAACATTGGCCATGATTTCATAACTTGTGGCATTTTGATATTTCTTAAGAAGTTTTTTGGCTTCTTTAATTGCTTCGGTTGTTTTATTTTGTGATACTAATGAGATGATTATTTGTTGGTAATAATACTCTTCATATTTAGGAAATGCATCAAGTGCTTTTTTTGATAAACTATACATCATATCAAATTTTTTCGTTTTATAACTATAATAAATCGCTTTTTTGAGATAATTTTCTTTTTGTGTAGTATTATAAAGCTTATTATAGTATTCAAAACTTTCAATAGGTTTTTGTTCTTTTTCACTATCAAGTGCCATCATAATAAAGAGATCTTCTTGTGATTCTTCTTTTGCAGAAGCACCAGATAAAAATAAAAAAATGGTGAGAAATATTAGTCTACTATTGCGGGACATTCTTCTTTTACCTCTTGTATATTGTTTTTAAAGTATTCCCAAAATGGAAATGTTCTACATTGGCTTGGTCGTGCATCATAGACACCACACTGTTTTTTTTCTAAATCAAAAAATACACAAGCATAACTATTTTGAGAAATTTGTTTTTCTCGTATAGAGTATTTATATCCAGCTTTAAAAAGGTATTTTTCACCCAATTCTTCTACTG
This sequence comes from Arcobacteraceae bacterium, assembly GCA_049650525.1. Lineage (GTDB taxonomy): Bacteria > Campylobacterota > Campylobacteria > Campylobacterales > Arcobacteraceae > JAIOSF01. The sequence continues at coordinate 327 of JBASAI010000283.1, read as the reverse complement.
ATATCTTAAGTAAGGCTGCGAGTTTTATGCACTCTTCTTTTGTGATCCATATATAGCCTGATTCTCCTATGCAACAGTTTCCGTCGCAGGTTGAACATCGTGTTTCATCAAATTTGTATGGATAATTTTCTTTTTCTAACATAAAAACGATTATATCTAATTCGTACTTAACAGTTTTAATTTTGTATATTTTTCTTCTATTTCTTTATTATTGTGTTTTACAGCACCCTTGATAAGAATGTCACATTTTTTGATGATCTCTTGAAATATCTGATCTTTATAATCAGAATCTAGATGTTTTAAAAGTGCTTTGATTCTATACTGATC
>JBASAI010000282.1:0-3618 GCA_049650525.1 Arcobacteraceae bacterium | reverse complement strand
TCTATCAGGTATCGATCCACAGATCACTACACTTGTACCTGTTCTTAAATCATACTGGTTAACAATACATGTTGCTATTATCACAGGTTCATATGGATTCTTAGCGATTGGTGCGATGCTTGGGTTTATGTCTTTGATATTATTTATTTTTAGAAATCCTAAAAATTCACATATTGATGATACGATCAAACATATCACAGCGATCAATGAAGCAGCACTTATTTTAGGTCTAGCAGCACTTATTGTTGGTAACTTTTTAGGTGGTGTTTGGGCAAATGAGTCTTGGGGACGATACTGGGGATGGGATCCAAAAGAGACTTGGGCATATGTAGCGATCATTACTTATGCGATTGTTTTACATCTTAGAATGATACCAAAAGTAAATACACCTTATGTTTTTGCTGTTGCTTCTACGCTAGCATTTTCTACTATTTTGATGACATATTTTGGAGTAAACTTCTATCTTTCAGGGATGCACTCATACGCAACAGGAGATCCTGTGCCAATTCCTACTTGGGTATATGTATTAACAGCGATGGTATTTGTTGTGATTGCAATTGCATTTAGAAAGCGAGATTTACCAAAACTTAAAGTATAAGGAGAAAAAGTGGAGCAAAAAAGAACAGTAAGTTATTTTATTTTAGGGATATTTATTTTTTTAGGATTAAGTAGCTTAGGTTATTTAGTTTCAAATGCTGCACTTGAGTACAAACAGCTTGACAGAAGTGTGACAGTAAAAGGACTCTCTGAGCGAGAATATGAAGCGGATATTGTGATTTGGCCTATTAAATTATCTGTTGTAGGTAATGACTTAGAAAACTTATATGCTTCGATTGATAAAAATCGACTCAAAGTAGAGCATTTTTTAGAAAAAAATGGTATTGCAAAAGATGAGATAACTTTTTCGATACCATCTATATTCGATAAATCAGCACAGCAATATGGAAATAATACTCTAACTCAGTTTCGTTATACTGGTACACAAACTGTTACTGTGTATTCTAAAAATATCAAATCAGTACGAAAGACTCAAACAACTTTATCAGAGTTAGGAAAGCAAGGAATAGTATTGGTTAGTAATAGTTATGATACACAAACAGAATATATTTTTACAAGGTTAAATGAGATAAAACCACAGATGGTAGAGGAAGCGACAAAAGAAGCTCGTATGACCGCTCAGAAATTTGCAGAAGATTCTGAAAGTACACTGGGTAAAATCAAAAAAGCTTCACAAGGGCAGTTTTCTATTTCACAACGAGATAAAAATAACCCTCATATTAAAAAAATTCGTGTAGTTTCTACAGTACAATATTATTTATCTGATTAGTGAAGATATTTCTTCTCTTTTGATATGAGAGAAATACTTGAAGTTATTGTTTAAATAATAACTTCACCAAGTGCAGTATTTCTCACCTTTTCTTTCGCAAATGTTGCATTTGCTACTTTTCTAGGAGTTTCATTTCTATATTTTTCTACTATACTTTCAAGTGTTTTTATCTCTTTTTTTGAGAAAAGAGAAGGATCATATTCCTCTTCCATTTTTATAAAGTTAAGTTCATTAAATTGTTTTTTTTCTAATATTTCTATATCTAAAAAGTCCAAAAGTTCTGTGATAAGATAGAGTCTTTCATCTTCCTCTTCTAGGTCAATATTATTTGCGATGATATTAAAAATATCACCCATAGTTTTTGCTTCGGGAGCTCTTTTCCCTTTTGTAAATGTTTCACCAAATATTTTATCTTCATATGTTTGTAGATGATTATATTCTGCGAGAAACAATAGAGAACAGAGTTTTTTATCGTTTAGATTGGTTACTTTGTTTTCTAGCATAAAAAGTATAGCATTTGCTATTTTTGTAATGTCAAATTTCAATTGGTTTCCTTAATATGTGAGTATATTTTTAATATTCACTTTTGTCATTTTATCATTTTTAGGCAAATTTGTAGATAAAGTAGATTTTTTTCGTAATGTAGGAGAAAAACTGATATAATAAAAAACAAAATTGATCAGGGAGAATGGCATAAAATGGTAAAGTTAAATTGTTTACAATATGTACGATTAAATGAGATAAATATCTCAAAAGATAATAGTGTAAGTGCCTTGTCCCCAAATGATACATTTGATAATTTGTGCTTACAATATCATCAAAAATTCAAATACAAAAAAATTAAAACTTTTGGTTTCTCAAAAGAGGGCTTTTTAGGATTATTATTAGAGCTAAAAGGAACTATTGCTATTAGTATTGGTGAAACGCAAGCGTTAATTGATGGTGCAAAACTGTATGAAAAACTTGGGTTTGAAATCCACTGGATTCCCTTAAGTAGAGATGGAACAGTAAATCTATATGGTTTAAAAAATGAAAATATAGATTTTTTGTTTATCTCTTCGTATGTTATGGATACTTTTGTAAAAATTGATCTAAAAAAAGTCAAAAAAAATACAAAAGCAAAAATCATCTCAAATGGAACAGCAAATATCAACACAACAAGTGATGCAGTCTATTTTGATAACTACAAGCTCAATGGATATAATGTATCTGGAGTGATGCTATTTGATGATGATTTTTTTGATCTGATTCCAATTGGTTTGATGGATACTGTTGCTTTAAAACTCTGTTATGAAGCGATAGAAAATAGAAATTTTAATCATACTGTAAAAGATATCTTCTTGGATGAATTGTTAGAAGTGTTTAATGACGAGATATACTTTTTTGTAAATGCGCAGCATACTTTAGAATACTCATTACATTTTGGATTTAAAGGGATAAAAGCTAGAGAGCTTATTCGTACTATTGCTTTGAGTAAAATATTTATTACAAATGGGGAAGGGTGTTCTTTGGGACTTTCTAAGCCATCACGAATCATACAAGAGATGGGATATGATGAAGTGACCTGTCGTACGGCTATAAGCCTCTCATTTAACAATGACTTTTCACTCGATGAGATCAAGCGAATCGTATATACTTTATATATGAAATATAAACAGCTCAAAATACTTAATGAAAATGACTAACACAAAAGGTGTTAATCATTTTTATTTTTTAATATAACATATTTTCTGGTAATAAAAGCTCATCTAACTGCTCTTTTGTCATCAACTCTTTTTCTAAGACAAGATCATATACTCTTTTTTTGGTAGCAAGAGCTTCTTTTGCTATAGATGAACACACCTCATATCCTAAAACTGGATTTAAGTAAGTGATAATTGTAATAGAGTTCAAAACATTTTCCATACATACATCTTCGTTTGCAGTGATCCCTTTTATACATTTGTTTGCAAGTGTATAAAATGATTTTCTCATCATATTAATAGAAGTAAATAGTTTATAAGCGATTAATGGCTCAAATACATTTAGTTGTAACTGTCCACCTTCACAAGCAATAGAGATAGTAGTATCAGCACCAATAACATCATAAGCCACTTGATTGACAACTTCAGGGATCACTGGGTTTACTTTTCCAGGCATGATTGAAGAACCTGGCTGAAGTGGAGGAAGATTGATCTCATTGAATCCAGCTCGTGGACCAGAACTTAAGAGTCGTAAGTCATTTGAAACTTTTGACATCTTGATAACTACTCTTTTTAAAAGTCCTGAAACATGAACAAAAACACCAGTAT
>JBASAI010000281.1:0-2078 GCA_049650525.1 Arcobacteraceae bacterium | reverse complement strand
AAACTGCTCCAAAGCAACACGAAAAATCGCAGTGATATCCTATCCATATATGAGTAACTATAACGATTTTGAACCATTGATTGCAGACCCTGACATCTATTTGGAATTTATCAATTCTAATGTATCGTTAGAAAAGTTTGATGAAGTGATACTTCCTGGAAGTAAACTTGTGATAAAAGATCTTCGTTGGTTAAAAAGCACAGGTCTTTTTGAACAGATTCGACAAAGAACCAAACCAATTACAGGTATATGTGGTGGGTATCAAATGATGTTTGAAAATATCATAGATGAGCTTTGTATAGAAACACAAACATCTACAAAAGAGCCTGCCCTAGGCTTCATCGATGATAATATAATTTTTATGCGAAATAAGACACTATCCAAAAAACGATACAAAGTGTTTAAGAAGTATTGCGACGGTTTTGAGATACATCACGGCATTAGCAAAAAATATCCATTGAGTTTTGAAAAAAATAATATTAAAGGGACTTTTGTTCATGGCTTGTATGATGATGAAAAATTTCAAATTCATAAGAAAAAAACGATTGATGATTTTGTCTCTGTGATGAAAAATAAACTTGATATTGATACAATATACAAAAGTATCGTAGAGTAACTGATGATACAATCGATCATAAAATTTGGACTAGAAAAACCGATATTAAACTATTTACTTTTGCTATTTATTTTTATCCTTTCAATTTTTTCTTATCTGAAAATACCAAAAGAGATCTTTCCTATTTCTAGCCTCAATGCAATCAGCATAAATGGTAACTATGCAGGAGCTAGTAGTGATATACTCAATAAACTGGCTGTCCAAAAAATAGAAGATGAGCTTGGTAGTATCAGTGAAGCAGATACAATTTCAACAGTTGTCAAAACAGGTTTCTTTAGTATCAATGTAAAACTTAAAAGTGGCTATGAAGTAAATGATGTCATTGATGATATCAAAGATATCGTCACAACAGTTCGATCAGACCTACCATCTGATATGGATGAACCAACAGTAAAAGAGATGACAACAGCATTTCCACTTGTGACTATTGCGATTTTTGGAGACAAATCACGAGAAGAGCTTATAGATATAGCAAATGATATCAAATCAAAAGTAAATAAAATAGGAGATTTGAGTGAAGTAACTATTTGGGGAGATAGTGACAAAGAGCTCCTGCTCACTTTTGATGATGCAAAAATAGAAGCGTATGGACTTGATAAAAATGTTGTTGTAAATACGATTTCAAATACAAGCTCAATTTTTCCTGCTGGTATCATCAAAGATAAAGGAACACATTATTATCTCAGTAGTCAAAATGGTGAAAAAGAGCTAAAAAAACTGCACAATATGATCCTAAAGTTTGGAGATATCACGCTCTATTTAAAAGATATATCAAAAATTCAGTACACACTAGCAGATGTAGTTACAAAATCACATTACAACGGTAAACTTGATATGTCTATAGGGATAAACAAAGGACGTGCTGGAGATAGCATTGCACTTGTTCAGGAGATAAAAGAGATCCTCGAAATTGAGCAAAAAAGATATGCTGATGTAACATTTGACACCTACACCGATACTTCTGTTTGGATAAAGAATAGGCTCAATACTGTTGTAAGTAATATTTTATTTGGAATCATTTTACTCTCAACTGCACTGTTCTTTTTCATCAACTTTCGTATCGCTTTTGTAGTAGCCGTTGGGATACCTACAAGCTTTATGATTGGACTCATAACAGCAGAACAGCTCGGATATAGTCTCAATATGCTCTCACTTTTAGGAGCATTATTAGCTCTAGGGATGCTAGTAGATGAAGCGATAGTAGTAGCTGAAAACATCTATCGACATCTTGAGATGGGAAAAGATAAGATGACAGCTGCAATTGATGGTGCGATGGAGATGTTTCCAGCTGTATTGACAGCCACTGCAACTACAATATTTGCTTTTTTACCAATTTTACTTATGACAGGAGAAACAGGCGTCTTTATGAGGATACTTCCCATTATGATATCTGTGTTACTGTTAAGTTCACTTTTAGAAGCATTTTTCTTTTTGCCTCTTCACGCAAAACATATGCTCAAAG
>JBASAI010000280.1:0-2210 GCA_049650525.1 Arcobacteraceae bacterium | reverse complement strand
ACTTTAAACAATGCAGAACTTCTCAATAAGCTTATTTCAACTTTTAATTTATTAGGGTATTTACCATCAATTCACATGAAATTTGATTACAATGTCAAAAGTTTGATTAGTAGACAAATTGGAAAAGGAATGATTAACCAAAGAATAAGAACACTAATTAAAAAATCTAAATACATTAACAATAAATTATCTGAAATATCGGATGATGATAAAAATAATATTATAAGCTATGTACAAAATATTAAAAAATTTAGAAAAGAAGACTCAGCCAATAAAATTTTCTCTGAATTTACCGTAAATTTTAATGAAGTAGGAGATATTATAGATGAGTATAGAATTGTTAGACTTATGGTACTGTTGGAATTATTAAAGCCTGCAACTATTGAACTCGAAAAAAAAGATACTTCATTAAACTCTGAATCTTTAAGTTCAGGAGAAAAAAATTTACTTTTTATTACACTAAATATCTTAGCTAACGTACGAAGTAACTCACTTATAGTTATTGATGAACCAGAAATAAGTCTTCATCCCAATTGGCAAATTAAATATAGCTATCATTTAAAAAAAATACTGTTGGGATTTACAAATTTACATGTGGTAATTGCAACTCATTCTCATTTTATAGCATCTGGTTTAAAATGGAATGAATCTAATATATTTACTATTAATAATAACAGAATAATAGAAAAGGTTGAAGATGATATTTATGGTTGGTCTGCAGAAAATATACTTTATAGAATATTTTCAACAAGAACCGTTAATAACTATTTTATTGAAATGGATTTAAAAAATGTTTTTAAATTAATTTCATCTGATCGTAATGGAAGAAATCTAAATGAAATTAAAAAAAGCTACGAAAATTTAGAAAAGATAACAACCCATAAAGACGATCCTTTAAATACTTTAATTCAAAAAATTAAATTATATATTGATGAGAACTAGTATATGATGAACTTAGATCATACAATCGACTTATCTTTAGAAGAGATAAAATATTTAGATAATTTAGCAAACCCATCAAAGTATGAATCTGAGTCTTGGGATAATTATAAAAATGATGCCGTAATGAAAGTAATAAAGAATAAAATTAAAGAACAATTACAAATATTACAAAATAATAAATGTATATACTGCATGCGCATAATCAAAACAAGAACTAACAATGAAGGAGATCGAGAGCATTTTGCATATAAAAATAAATATCCTCAATTTACATTTAATAAATATAACCTTATGATTTCATGTCAAGAATGCAATAGAGGACTTAAAGGCATAGTTAATACAGTACACAAAAAAAATAATTATTATCCTAGATGTGAATTTTCAATTGTTCATCCTATTATAGATATCATTGACAAACATTTAAATTTTTTTGAAAATTCTATAATAAGAGCAAAAACAGTAAAGGGATTCAGAACTATAAAGTTATTCAAATTAGATTCTACGGCATTAACAAGAGAAAGAGAAAAAGAATATAGACAGCAATTAAATGAATCTTTACCCGATAATTTACTAGATTCCATAGATGCAGCTATTAATTTTAATTTATATGAAGCGTAGAGATAAAGATTATTGTCTTATTCTATTACATTTATGGAACATTCCATTTTTGGTTTGCAATTATTAACAGTTATGGTATACTATATTAAAAATAAAATAGGAGTATTATATGTATGAATTAATTGATGTAATAGACTATATGAAAGAAAGAGATCTTTTAGTAATTGATGAAAACAGAGTAGAATTGTTATACACGGGGATTGAAAATCCGAGTGCTCATGTTAAAACAAGAGATGAATTATATATAGCTTATGAAACTGATGCATCAGAAAATACAACTGCTGTAAATGCTATTTTAAAAATAGCAAATGACATGGCTGATTCAGTTATTACTAAAGATATGATAAAAGATTGTGTTGATGAAATTGGTATACTATTTGAAGAGAAATCTATAAAGATGAAACCACGAATTCCATTTTATATATTGGTATTATCAAAGATATTTCATTAATAAGTAGTATATGTTAACATATGTCAGACGAACTGCTAAATAAACTATACCACCATTGATTTTAATATAGGTTATATCTATAGACTAAACTTGATTAGCTTTTACGATATCAACTCCTCTTAGTTTATAAGAGTATTTTTTATGCTCTTTATGTGGTATTGATAAATTTATTGGTTTAATCCCATCTCCTGCCTATACT
>JBASAI010000279.1:0-1843 GCA_049650525.1 Arcobacteraceae bacterium | reverse complement strand
CCGTAATGGTTGCTTTTGGTTATCGTGTTAATGATTCAGAAATTAGAGAAAAAACAAGACAAGATTTAAAAGATATGGTTGAATGGATTAAATAATTAGTTATTACTAAATAAGAAAATTCATAATTTATTTCTTTAAACAAAAGAAGGGGCTGTCGCACTAGACATTTTTAAATGTCAGCGATAGCCTTTTTCTTGATTCGAATTTTAAAAATTCGAATCAAGAACTTTTTTTAATGTTAAAAGGGCGCACAAAACTAACCTACCATTTTTAGTAGTTTAATTTTATGTGCCCGTTACTTTTTCATGCTAATTTATGTAATGGATATAAATATTTTCCGCAATTCCCAGATTGTATTTTATTATGCAATTTATTAACATTATGTGCAAAGGCTAAAAGCATACACTCTGTTAAAACATTTTCACTTCCACGAGTTAAGAATCTTCTAAACGACATATTGCCTTTTAAAGCTGCAAATGAACCTTCAGCTTGAATACTTCTATTAATTCTTAAAAGTATTCCTTTTTCACTTTTTATTCTTTGAAGATTTTCTGTACGTTCTTTATAAAAGGTTTTTGCAACTTCAAAACTTTTATAGCGATTTTCCATTGGTGTTTTGCTATTATTTCCTTTAATACATTTTGTTTTATATGGACAATTACTACAATTTTCACAACGATACATTGTTTTTTCGGATATATACCCAGTTTTACTTTTTCTGGTTAGCGTACGATATTTAACTAAATTTTTATTATTAAAACAAGTATAAGAATCAGATTCTTCATTATAATCCATGTTTTCACGTCTGCCAATATCTGTTTTGTACTTTCTCTTTTTACTTATTTCATAATTTGAAGGTTTAATATAAGAAGAATATCCACATTTTTTTAAATATAAATAATTTTCTTCGCTTTCATAGCCGGCATCGGCTACAATATTTTTATATTTATATGAAAAATGTTCACTAAATTCTTCTAAAAATGGAATTAGAGTAGTAGTATCTGTTGGTTGTGGACCTATTGTTGCCCAAACAACATAATCAGCATCTACTCCAAATTGGAGATTATAGGCTGGTTTAAGTTGCCCATTACGCATTGCATCTTCTTTCATTCGCATGAAAGTGGCATCATGATCTGTTTTTGAAAAACTATTTCTTTTGCCTGCAATATGTAAATATTTATTATATTTTTTTAGTCGTTCTAAATATTCATTTAAAGTTTCTATAGCTTTTTGAAGTGGAGTTTTTCGATGACCGACTCCATGAACAAAAACAATCTGGTGTTTTTTTTGTAGATGTATTAATTTTTTTCTTAATTTTTTTAAATGATGTAACTTAATATTATTTCCGTGAAATATTTTAATTCCAAAAGTTTCTTCCGTTTCTAAGAAAAAAGTTGGAATTTTATCCATAAGTTTTTGTTGGTTCTTTAATGTTGTTTTTTTCCAAACAAAGGTATATTTATTGGCAGTTGATTCAATTTTAGTCCCATCAATAAAGATGTTTTCAGTTGAAATTTCGCCATATCTTGCTAATATATAATTGAATTGTGCAAAAACATTTTTTATTATTGGAGCTAGGTATAAACTCCGAAAACGTGCTATTTTTGAATGATCAGGGGCAGGTTTTCCCTCTAAAAGATACATGAAATTTAGATCTCTTTTACAAGCTTTTTCAATATCTCTTGAAGAATAAATTCGATTCATATATGCATATAGTAAAATCTTGAGCATCTGTCTTGGGGTTGCATGATTTTTTCTAATTCTAGAAAAGGACTTATAAAGTTCGTTTAAATTCATCTCCTCAACAATTTGTCCTAGCAATCTCACAGAATCATTATTTGGA
>JBASAI010000278.1:0-1792 GCA_049650525.1 Arcobacteraceae bacterium | reverse complement strand
GATTGAAAAGTAGCTGAGAAAGTGTGATAAATATTTTTTCACTATCTTGCTAATCGATTCCATTTCCTACTACATACGCAAGTCCAAAAAAACCAACAGATAAAGAACCTATAATAGAAAGTATCATCCATGCCATACCAATATTTTTTGCTGTATTCATAGAGTTTTCTTCTTTGATAGACATAAATCGAACTAAAATATGAGGCTGTCCAAAATATCCTAGTCCCCAAGCAAGAAGTGAGATAATACCAACAAGAGAAGTACCACTTAAAATATCAAGATGCGAAGGATCAATAGACTCAATGAGCTCTAGTCCTTTTCCAATTCCACCTAATTCGTAAATTACAATAATAGGAGTGATTATTAGGGCTATCATCATTAGTATTCCTTGTATGAAATCTGTCCAACTCACTGCATTGTATCCACCTAAAAATGTATAGGATACAATGATGAAACTTCCTACAAGAAGTGCTGTAGAATAGTCTAGCTCAAATGTCGCTTCAAATAGTTTGGCACCACCGACGAGTCCCGCAGAAGTGTACACTGTATAAAATATAAGTATAACAAGAGCTGTTACGATTCTCAGAGAATTGCCTTTATCATGGAAGCGATTAGAGAAATAATCAGGTATAGTTATCGAATCATTGAGATGTTCTGTATATACTCGAAGAGGTTTTGCAACATAATGCCAGTTTAGAAAAGCACCTGTAAGAAGCCCAATTGCGATCCAACTTCCTACAATTCCATCTGTATACATCATCCCTGGTAATCCCAACAGAAGCCATCCACTCATATCTGAAGCTCCAACACTCAATGCAGTTACAGAAGGACTTAGTCCTCTTCCTCCAAGAACAAAGTCACTTAAGTTATTTGTTTTGAAATAAAAATAAAATCCTATCCCTACCATTATGAATAAATATGCTAAAAATGAGATTATTACTGGGGTTTCCATAGTATTTTCCTTTTTGTGATATATTCCATACTAACACAATTGTTTTAAATGTATATAAAAGATAAATTAACAATTTGCTATAATACTGAAAAAATTAAGGCTTTTTATGGATATAGAGATTTCAACACCAGCATTATTATTTCCCGCTATTTCATTGCTTCTTTTGGCATATACAAATAGATTTCTAACAACAGGACAACTTATTCGTTCGATTAGTCATCAAGCAAAAGAGCATAAAAATAAGGAGCTTTCAGGACAAATAGAAAATTTGAAAAAACGATTGGAACTTACAAAATGGATGCAGTTTTTTGGAGTTGTTTCGATGCTTATGTGTACCATCTCAATGTTTTCACTTTTTTTAGGTTTTCATGCTGTAGGAAAAGGTGTTTTTGGTTTGAGTTTGATAACGATGTGTGTTTCTTTACTCATCTCTTTATGGGAAGTATATATCTCCTCAAATGCTTTAAATCTAGAATTAAAAGATTTGTATAAAAAATGCAAATAGTTTGATGCAATCAATCTTATAATTTTATATATAAATCCATATTACCTCTTTACAAATATAATGTTTGAAAAATTAATGTTAAAGCGATAACAAAGAGAAGTGATTTTAAAATTTTTACATAAAACTTTGCATCGATAAATCTTTTTATTTTTGCCCCAAGAAACATCCCTGAAAATACTACGATCAGCGTCATCATCGATATATTGAACGCTTCTGCTGTAAATGTACCAAAATATATAAATACCGATATCTGTCCAATTTTCGTAAATAAAAAACATAGATTTGATAATTGTATTGTATCTTTTTTTGTATATTTCATCTCTAAAGTATACATG
>JBASAI010000277.1:0-9939 GCA_049650525.1 Arcobacteraceae bacterium | reverse complement strand
GTGTAGATTGATTCGCCAAAAATATCAAACTCCTATTATTATCTCAAGTGCACGAAGTGATATAAAAGATAAATCAATTTGTTTTAATAATGGAGCGGATGATTATCTTCCTAAACCATATGATAGCCACGAGCTTGTGTTGCGTATCAATTCTCTTTTACGAAGAAAGTTTTTTTATCAAAAAGATGAAGAGGAACAAAGATCTAAACTTTTTGAAATTGATGAAGAAAAACTTGAAATAACGAAAAATAATGTTCTCATCCATTTTACAAATGCAGAATATAGTATCTTTGCATATCTTCTTAAAAAAGCTGGGTATGCTGTAAGTAGAGAAGAGATACTGTTAAATGTAGAGTCGATAAAGTATGAGAGTAGTTTTAAAAGTATCGATGTACTTATCAGTCGCATTCGAAGTAAAATAGAAGAAAATCCGAAAAAACCAAACTATATCATATCTTTACGAGGGGTAGGGTACAAACTTGTCAATGAATAAAAACTCAATATTTTTTACTATTACACTTTTTTTTCTTGTGATGATTATTGTGACATATATTATTATTTTTATGGGATACAATATAAAACAAAAAGAACAAATAGAGTTACATGTCTCTAAGTATAAAACTGTACTTCATCGTATCACAAAAACACTATTAGATGATCATCGTTTATCTTTAATGGAAAATAAAAACATGGATGATTTCTCAAAACTGCCACCACCACCTAGATTTGACGAGGTGCAGCTACTTTTAAATGACGAAGTAATAGGTGAAAATTTAAAGAGTTATGATCTAGAGCTTTCTGATTTTTCATATGAAAATCTAAATTCTGAATCTATCGTTTTAGGTGCGGAGGATAACTGGAAACTATTTGAATATGAAGGGTATAAATATTTTTATATTGATGATAAGTTTCGTAAATACATTATTAAAGATACTCAAGTTTCAAATAAAAATACAGAAATGATGATCTATTTAACGATTTTATTAAATGTTGTATTTATCTCATTTTATATATTTTTGATCAAAAAACTACAACCTTTAAATAGATTAAAAAAAGATATTGTGAAGTTTTCAAATGGTGATCTGGATATAGATACTTCTTGTGTGGGAGTAGATGAGATAAGTGAAGTTTCAAATGAGTTCAATAACGCAATCATACAGATACAACAACTCACAAACTCAAGAAATCTATTTTTACGAAATATTATGCATGAACTCAAAACTCCTATAACAAAAGGACTTCTGATATCAAATATGTTAGATGAGGGTAAATTTAAAAATGGGTTAAAAAAAGCTTTTTTTAGACTAGAGTATCTACTTAATGAATTTGCTCGTATTGAGGAGTTTACTTCACAAAATATGCAATTAAATAAAGAACAGTTTCGTCTTATAGATATCCTGGATCACTCTTTAGATATTTTGCTTTCAGATAGTGATGCAGTAGATTTAGAAGTGGTTGAGAATATTGTGGTAGAAGTTGATTTTGAGCTATTTGCACTTGCTATTAAAAATCTACTTGATAATGCTATGAAATATGGAGTAGGAAAACCACAAGTGACTATACAAAAAGATATGATAATCATCAAAAATAAAGGTGAAGAAGTATTGAGTTTGCCACTTGAAGAGTATAATAAACCATTTAATAAAAGCTATGAAAATAGTAATAATGGACTTGGACTTGGACTCTATATCGTAAATCATATACTTAAAGCTCATAACTTAGAGTTTAGTTATTTATATGAAAATGATGAAAATATTTTTATAATTAAGTTTCCTAGCGTGTAAAATAATTGATTGATACCTTCTGTTTACTCTAAAAGGCTACTATTTTATTATATAAATATAAAAAAGGATAAGTTATGAGTATATCAAGTCTATCTTCAAATAGTGGATTACAACAGATGGTCCCACAGGCACAACAAAGACCAAGTGCGTCTGATTTGTCAGCGGAGATTATGGAAATAAACGATCTTGATAGTGATAGTTTATTAAGTATTGAGGAGATAGGATTATCTCAAGAAGATTTTGGTAGTTATGATACAGATTCAGATGGATTTTTAAGTTCTGATGAGTTAGAAGAAACACTTGCTTCAAAATTGGATTCTGTAAAAGACAACGAACTTACACTTGAAAGTTTCGCATCACTTTTAAGTGATATGGGAGTAGAAGTACCAGAACCACCAGCAGGTGGAACTCCACCTCCAGGTGGTGGTGGAGGAGCTACTGCTTCTTCTGAAGAAGAGTTTGATGAAGCTGATGCAAATGAAGATGGTATAGTTACCGATGCAGAACAAGCAGCATATGATGGTGTAACACAAGATGAGGTGCAAGACTATGCATTAAAACTAGTGAGCTCATTATTGGATGCACTCAAAGAAGAAAGTGGTGATCAAAGTGATTCTATGGATTTATCAAAATTTAAATCTGTAATGTCAATGATCAATAACGAAATACAAGAAACAGACACTGCAAATAAACTCAATACTTATGTGTCAAATTTAGACTTAGGTTTAAAAACAGCATAAATTCTAACAAACCAACACAACGAGTTCTTTTTGTGTTGGTTTATCCTACTTTATCATCAGCATAAGATTATGAATATTTAGATAAACTTCTCTATAAAAAATACCACACCACTCAAAGGATTTATGGATGAACAAAGTGTTTAATGCCGTATCAAATATCGCTACAGATATAGAAAATAATGTATTTGCAAACTATGACCAATTTGTCGTAACAGATAACCTTGCTCAAACAAATATAAATGTACAACAATACTGTGACAAACTTGCTAAAGAAGAGTTTTTAAAAGTAGACCTTATCAAAGCTTTAGTAACGCAAGATGATAAAAAAACAGAAGTATTAAATGAAGATGGAAAATATATCGTAAGTTTTATAGCTATTGATAATATCAATCTATTAGATTTAGGTTTTTCTGTTGGGAGTATTTTTGGTATCTATGAGCAAGAGATAGAGGGGCATAGTTTAATAGCAGGTTGTTATGTGACATATGGACCTACTTTTCAGTTAGTATACGCTACAAAAACAAGAGGTGTTGAGTTTTATGCTTTTGATGGTGAAAAACTCGTACTCGTAGAACCATTTACTTTAGAAAATAAAGGAAAAATAAACTCTACAGATGGAGATGTTGCGACATTTGATGACAAACATAAAGCGCTTCTACAAGGATTGTTTGATGAGGGATATAGACTTCGTCTTAGTAATTCACTAGCGTTAGATATGCATCAAATTCTTTTTAAAAGAGGGGGACTTTACTCTTCTCCTAAAACACAAAAAGATCCAAACGGACGATTTGATCTTGTATTTGAAGCTTATCCAATTGCTTATATTATAGAACTTGCTGGTGGTGAAGCGATTGATGGGAAAAATAGTATCTCAGATCTTAAAATCGATGGGGATATCTCTAAAAAGACACCTATATATTTTGGTTCAAAATATGAAATTGGAAAAGTAAAAGCCTCTTAATGAATCATTATGATTTCGTGATCATTGGTGCTGGAATAGCTGGCTGTTCTGTTGCTTTTGAGTTATCTAAACATAATGAGAACATACTTATCATCGATAAAAATGATGATGTTGCCAAAGGAGCTTCAGGTGCAGCTGGAGCTTTTCTTTCCCCACTTTTAGGAAAATCAAATGGATTTAAAGATCTTGTAAATAGATCTTTAATCTATTCTACTGCATTTTATCAAGAAAACTTCCCTCAGTATTTTAACAATTGTGGAACGACACGAATCCCTCAAAATAAAGAAGATGAACAAAAGTTCCAAAGTTATATTCCATTTATGGACTTTCCCTACATCAAAGATGAAAAAGGATACTTTTTTAACATAGGAAGTGTAGTAGAGAGTTATAATATATGCAACTCTATGATAAAAAAGTCTCAAAGTAAAGTAGAAACAAAATTTAACTATGAAGTAAAAGAAGTAGTATATAAAGATGAGGTATGGATCATAAATGATGAGATTACTACCAAAAATATCATTTTTACTACAGGAAGTGAGATCTCACTTCTTGATCAGTTTTATATAAAACTTCGAGCAGTGTGGGGACGACGAATAGATATAAAAACTTCTACCAAAATAGCTCACAATTTTCATAAAGCCTGTTCCATTTCACAAAGCAAAGAAAATGAGAATAATCAATATGTTGTTTCTATTGGTGCTACTCATCATAGATCAGTTGAGGGTATTGATGATATAGATGCAAATATAGATGAGTTACTTAAAAAAGCAAATGATATCATCTCTTTAGAAGATGTAGAGATAGAAGAACAACATGTGGGAGCTCGTGCGTGTAGTGTTGATTATTTTCCTATTGTTGGAGAGATTATTGATGCTGATAAAACAGTTGAAGAGTTTCCTTATATGGTAAATGGCACCAATGTCGATGCTAAAAGATTTACACGATTTAAAAATGCTTATATGATAAATGGAGTAGGTGGAAGAGGGTTTGTGTTAGCACCATATTTAGCACAACAGTTAGTTGGATTTATCATCGATAAAAAAGAGATAGATTCGGAAATTACAACAGATAGATTATTTAAAAGAGAAGTTAAGAGGATACAATAGATGACAATTTGGTCAACAATAAAATTGATAATAATAAGTGCTGTTGCACTTATAGTACTAACATACCTCACGGTTGATGCACCTATAAAAATAGAAAAAAAAGAGATTCACTTAAGTGATTTACCAAAAACAGTAGAGCTCATAGGATATGAAGATCAAAAGTTCAATACAAATAGTATCATCAAAAAAGATACTATCATATATGTTGGAAATCACGAATCAATAGTCTTAGCAGCTGATTTAGCAAAGATGCTTGATCTTCCAATAGGAAAGTTTATCATTGTTTCAAATATATCAGATGCTCCATGGTTTATCAAAAGATGGCAAGCACATACGAAAAATACAAATTTAAAAGGGGAAAAACAGATCCCTTGGATATATGATAGAGATGGAAAAATACGGAACTTTTTACAAGTACGAACTTCAGATGCTGTAAAATATTTTATCTATAAAGTAGATGATAAAGGTGTGATTTCAAGAGTATTTATAGGGAATGTAAAAGTGGGAACTATTGAGGGGAAAATGACACAAGACGAGATAAATCAAAATTTATCAGTAGCCGTAGAAGCTATAAAAAATCACTAGAAGAGCTTATCTTCTAGCAGCTCTTTCATCAAGGATTCTATCTTGTAATTTTTCAATGGCTTTTTTTAGAAATTTAGTTTCTAATCCAAAACTTTCTGCTTTTTTTATTCCAATTTCGATAAAATCTTCTGATAATGGATCGGTTACATTACAAATGATACTTGCAACATATAATATTTGAGCTTCTTTTTTATATCGTTCAGGACAGTTGTCAATATCACTGACATGAGCAATAATTTCTACTAAGTGTTCACTTAAATTCCAGTGTTTAAATATCGATGATGTTACTTGAGTAGAACAAGCTCCAAAATACTCTTTTTCTATTTCATTTATATGCATTGGATTTTTTACAATTTTTGAATGAAATTCATCAGCAATATGTTTTTCTGCAGCAACACCTGCTAAAACAAATCGTCCTGTTTCAGATAAAAAAGCAGGTAAAAGAAGTTCTTCCTTCATTGCATTATCTGTTTTACCAATCCACTCTTTGATAAGATTCGCTGTAGTATTTGATAGTTTCATAAATCCATCAGCTGTCATATTATACGCTCTTAAATCTGTATCAAAAGCATTCTTAATAGCACTTCCAAAAGCTATTGATAAAGTAAAGTTTACGCCTAAAAGATGGATAGCTCTTCCTGGGTTTTCAACTTTATTGTTAAATCCAAACATCGCTGAATTTGAAACTTTTAGCAAAGTAGCGATAATTAATGGATCTTGTTCTAATATTTTAAGTAAAACATCAAGATCTTTATTTGAAGATTTTTTAAATTCTTCTAAGTCTAAAATTGTTTTAGGTAATGGTGGTAAAGAATCTATTTTCTTTAATAATATATCGTTCATTAAATTTCCTATGCTTTTTCTTATTATACCATATCTAATCTATAAATAATTTGAGTTCACTAGTAAATGGTAGTTTAAAGTTATGAGAGTCTATCTTTGTAACTTGCATAACCATAATCTTTGATAATTTTTAAGTTGCCATTTTTCTTTTTGATTGCTATTGAAGGAAGATTAATACCGTTAAAAGTGGTAGTTTTTACCATCGTATAATGGATCATATCTTCTAAAATGATGGTATCTCCTACTTGAAGTTCTGTATCAAATGAATAATCACCAATAACATCTCCCGCTAAACAAGTATTTCCAGCTAGTTTATAAGTATATTTTTTAACATTTGGCTCTTCTGCACCTCTTATTTCAGCCCTGTAAGGCATCGCTAAAGTATCTGGCATATGACACTCGGCACTTGTATCAAGAATCGCTATTTGCATACCATTTGTAACGATATCCAAGACCGTTGCTTGTAAATATCCTGTCTGCCATCCTACTGCTTCACCTGGTTCGAGATATATTTTGAGATCTGGGTATCTTTTTTTAAAGTTTTGTAAAAGCTGTATCAGTTTAGCCACATCATAATCTTCTCTTGTGATATGATGACCTCCACCAAAATTAAGCCACTTGAGATTTGGAAAATAGTGTTTAAAATCTTTCTCAAATTTTGCAAGTACACGCTCTAAAGCATCAACATTTTGTTCACACAAGGCATGAAAATGAAATCCACTTATAATATCAGGAAGTTTTTTTGGAAACTGTTTTTTGATGATACCTAGTCTACTATTGATTGCACACGGATTGTAGAGATCAACATCTACTGTTGAACATTCTGGATTGATTCGTATTCCGATACTATTATGGGATTTGATTTGTGATTTATAGCGTTCTAATTGTGTAAAAGAATTAAATACAATATGATCTGAGAGTGTTGTGATCTGTTCAAATTCATTGGGTTTAAAAGCAGGTGAGTAACTATGTACTTCACCTCCAAACTCTTCTTTTGCTAAAATAGATTCATTGAGTCCACTTGCACAACAGCCACTGAGGTACTTTTTACATAGATCAAATGTAGAGTACATCGCAAAGCCTTTTAATGCTAACAAAATAGTAACATCTGCTTCTTTTTGTATTTTATTTAAAAGAATGAGGTTTTTCTCTAACTTTTCTTCTTCGCAAATAAAACACGGACTTGGTACAATATTAGAATTCGAATCCACCGCCACTTCCTTTGTTCATACTTTCATATACGATTTTAATATATCTATCTCTTGTTTCACATACTAATAGTTCAGAGCATTTCAAACAAGAGTCTACATTTTTTGATACTTGGCATTGTTTTAAAAGTGCAATCTCTGCATCTAATCCAACTTGCCATTTATCTTTTGTCGTTTGATTTTCTTCTTGCATTTTACTTTTTATACGCTTCTAAAACTCTATTGATCTCAGTATTACTTCCAAAAAAACAAGGTGAAGTATCATGGATATGATTTGTTTTTATCTCTAAAACTCTTTTTTCTCCATTTGTCGCTCCTCCTCCTGCTGTTTCAAACATCTGTGCAAAAGGAAATACCTCAAAAAGTTGCCGTAGTTTTCCCTCTGGTTTATCACTAGCACCTGGATAAGAGAACAGTCCACCACCTCGTACTAAAATATGGTGAAGATCTGGAACCATTCCTCCACTATATGAAAGCTTATAGTCTTCTTCATACATCTTTTCGATCATTTTTCTATGATGAGGATACCAACACATCTGTGTAGACCCAGGAGAGTTTAAATGACCTTTTTCGTTCATCTTGATATTTCTTACATAATAAAATTCATCTTTATTTCGTAATCTATGGAGCTCTACTGTTTTCCCATCACAAATAATCATCTCAACTCTTGGTCCAAATACAACATAAATAGAAGCTACGATATTATCACCTGTAAAGTCGTTTTTATAAATTCCATAAATAGAACCAACAGAGAGATTTACATCAACTAAACTACTTCCATCAAGTGGGTCATAAGCGATCAGATATTCACCATCTTCATTGATATTTACAATATTTTCTTGCTCTTCACTCACTATTTTTTTGATAGATTTGAGTTTTTTAAAGTTGTTTTCGATCACTTGATCACTGATAATATCAAGTTTGAGTTGTGTATCGCCTGTGGCATTTTGTTCTTCACTTTTACCCATATCACCTTGAGCAATAATTTTTTGTATTGCAAGTGTAGATTTTTTTATTGATTCTATTATTTCATTCATTTTATTTCCTTTATACTTTTTCGTAGTGTTTTATTGGTATTTAATTTATAGATTTAGAAAGGGATACTAATAGTTTGTTATTTTTTCTATTCATAAATGCAATTATATCTAATTTTGCTTGTGATTTTAGACTTTAGCAAAACGATTTTTAAATGTACACTTTAAACAAAGTTCTTCAATGGCAATCCCTTTTTTAAATCCCTCTACAATCGCAAGTGATTTATCGGAATATAAAATATTTTCTAAAGAATTTGTATGTAAATTTCCCAAATTAATGATTCCAAAACTATCCAAACAACATGGAACTACTGTCCCATTTGCGAGTATTGCTATTTGGGCACTGAGTCCATGACAATACCCATTTGATTTATCTTCATCATCTAGAGATGGCCATTTAAAATATTTATCAAAATCGATCAAAATCTGATTTTCTAATCTTTTTGATTTTGTAGTATCGATATTTGCTAAATCAATATTAAACTTATCTCCTAAAAGAGAAAATACCTGTTGATTAAAATTATTTTCACTATTTTGATCATTAAGATTCCATAAACGAAAATTTATAAAACTATGTACTTTTTGTGAGAGTTTCATATCACTTAAATCAAACATAGGTTGTAGATATTCATGGAGTTCACACTTCATCTCATTTTTATTGAAACTATTGAGTGAAAAATTAATTTGTTTAATCGCTTGATGTAAAAAAATATTCAAATCAAATCTCTTTAAATAATACCCAGTTGTAGTAATATGCACTTTAAAATTATGTTTTTGTGAAATATCAAGATACTTTTCTAAATTTGATAAAGTGAGCGGATCTCCAAATACATGAAAAGCGATATCTTTTGTGTATGGCTTGAGTTGTAAAAGAATCTTTTCAAAAAAATCTAGTGTCATCGTGTCTGTTTTGGCATTTTTTGTAGGGCAAAAACTACAGTGTAATCCACAAATATTTGTAAGCTCAATATACACTTTATGGAATTTATAAGTAATCGGCATGGTTTTTCTCATAAAAAAAGAGAGTCAATTAACTCTCTTTTTTGTGTCTGTTTTTTTTTGATAATTTTTAAGATTCTGGACCAGCTGATGTAAAATCAAAATCACTATCTTCTGTAAGATACTTTTTAAAGTTTTCTCTATACATTGAAGCTAGTTTTTTCGCAGTAGCATCATACTCCATTCTATCTTCCCAAGTATTTCGTGGATTTAATACTTCTGTATCAACACCTTTAAGTGTTTTAGGAATTTCAAGATTAAATAATGGTAATGTCTCAAATTCACTATCTTGAATACTTCCATCTAAAATACCATTGATACAAGCTCTTGTATTTTTGATACTCATTCGTTTCCCTACACCATACGAACCACCAGTCCAACCTGTATTTACAAGATACACATTGACATTGTGTTTTTCGATTTTTTCACCAAGTAGTTTTGCGTACACTGTTGGATGTAAAGGTAAAAATGCTTCACCAAAACACGCACTAAATGTAGCAGTAGGTTCAGTAATTCCTCTTTCAGTTCCTGCAACTTTTGCAGTATATCCACTTAGGAAGTAATACATAGCTTGTTCACGAGTAAGTTTTGAAACAGGTGGTAAAACACCAAATGCATCAGCACTTAAAAAAATGATATTTTTGGGATGACCACCCATCATTGATTCTTGGTAGTTATC
>JBASAI010000276.1:0-2011 GCA_049650525.1 Arcobacteraceae bacterium | reverse complement strand
GAGGATAACTATCGTTACTAATCAAAGCAAAAGCTCGCTCTCTCATCTCTGTTGCTGCTTTATTTGTAAAGGTAAGTGTCAAGATAGAAGCTGGGTCTATCCCAATGGAGATAAGATAGGCAAGTCTTGTTGTGATAGTTTTTGTTTTACCACTTCCTGCACCTGCTAAAATAAGCATTGGTCCGTCTATATGCTGTGCCGCTTGTTTTTGTGAGTCATTTAAAGTAGATAACATAATACTTCTTTCATCTAATATACTTTATTATACCATTTTATTGATAAAGGTAACTATATACTACTTTTTAATCTTTTTTTTATTTGTTTTTCTAATAATTAAATCTTTTTTTATAAATTTATGTTATTATTCTCATTATTAAAACTTAAAAGGTTCAAATTATGTTATCAGATTTTACGAAACTAAATACATTTATTACAGTAGTAAAAGAAAAGTCATTTTCTAAAGCATCTGCAAAGTTAGGTATCTCACAACCTGCTGTTACGCAACAGATGAGATTTTTAGAAAATTATTTAGATGCTACGATAGTTGATAGAAAGAAAAATGGAATTAGCCTCACAAAAGAAGGTGAAAAACTTTATACTATTGCTCTTAAAATAGAAAAAGTGATCTCAAACGGTGAGAAAGAACTCTTTAAAATTATCAATAAAGATATCACATTTATATTTGGGACTTCTAGTGCCATTGGAAATTATATTTTACCGACATTTTTAAATGATATAAAAGCAAAAATCAACAACGATGTAAGTGTAGATATTAGTTCAAGTGCAAAAGCAATCGAAGCATTAAAAGATAAAAAAGTTGATATGGCACTTATCGAATCTCCAATCTTTGAAGATGGAATCATCTATAGAGAGTGGATGGAAGATGAAATCGTACTCATCTCAAATCAAAAAATCCCAAAACGGGTGAAAAATGAAGATATACAATCATTTAAATGGGTATGTAGAAATCGAAATAGTCATACCAGAAGACTTTTTAAAGATGCACTCGAGCAAGCAAATATGCAAGACTGTGAGTCGTTTAATATTGTAAGTGAAGCATCATCTCCTACAGCTATTATGCAAACTGTTTTACATAGTTCTAAAGATGATGTTCCTACTGTATCTATTGTTTCAACACATGCAATAAAAGACTATGTAAAAAATGGTATCTTATTTGAAGCAAGACTTCCTGATATAAAAATGCATAGAAAGCTTTATATTGCTTATTTAAAAGAGAGAAAGCATGATGCATTTATCGATACTGTTATAAACTATCTTATGACTGTTAAAAAATAATAAAGACCCAAAAAGGGAAAGTTAAAGAAGTCAATAACTTCTAAAAATTTCCCTTTTCTCAGCGTGCGTATCCGATGCTACGAAGCTCTCGGATTACATTTACTTTTATCTCTCCTGGATATTTGACCTTATCCTCAATCTCTTTTGCAATCTCATTTGCCATAAGTATAGACTCATCATCATTTACAAGTTTTGCATTTACAATGACACGAAGCTCTCGACCTGCATTTATCGCATAGGTATTTATCACACCCTCTTTACTTGTCGCAATCGATTCGATCTCTTCTACTCTATTTAAAAAGCTTTCAAGTACTTCTCTTCGTGCACCTGGTCGTGCTGCACTTAATGCATCAGCTGCACAAACAGCAGCAGATTCGATACTAGAAGCTTCTTCATGTCCATGGTGAGCGTAGATTGAATTTATCACCTCTTCAGGTTCACCCAATTTTCTACACAAATCAGCTCCAATATCCACATGTGAGCCTGGCATATCATGAGTCAATGCTTTCCCAATATCATGCATTAAACCAGCACGTCTTGCTAAAATAGTATCTCCACCTAACTGAGCTGCTATAAGACCTGCTAAATTTGCCACTTCTAAAGTATGCGCCAAGGCATTTTGTCCATAACTCGCTCGATATCGTAATCTTCCGATAAGATGAATCAACTCTTTATGCATCGAAGTTATTCCCAATGCTGCAATAGTTTCTTCACC
>JBASAI010000275.1:0-2779 GCA_049650525.1 Arcobacteraceae bacterium | reverse complement strand
GCCGTAGTGTATGAAACTGTATGTAAAAAATATGAAGAAAAAATAGTTTTACCAAAAGATTCAGTGATTATTTTTTCTTCACCCTCTACAATTGCGTGTTTTTTTAAAAATATTTCTGATTGGGATGAAAGTTATAAGGCTGTAAGTATTGGAAAAACTACAGCGCAGTATTTCCCAAACTATATAAAACCTTTTATCTCGGAGAGTACTTCTTTAGAGTCTTGTGTTCAAAAAGCACAAGAATTATTTTAGTTTTTGAGTTTTTTCTTTACGATTTTTATACATTCCATATAAAGTGATAATGATCCAAAAAACTTCTATGATAAAAGAACCCAAATTAAAATGAACACATAAAGAGATAAGCAATAAAATAGCACCTAAGAGGTTGATCATTTGAAACTTTAGCGACTTTTGATCGATCTTATTGAGCTGCAATAATAAATATGCATAGACAATACAAACCATACCAACAAAACCAATAATCTGAAAGATGTCCAAATTTATCTCCTTGTTTTTCATAAAAGCTAATTATATCTAAATAGTATATTTTCATATACTATTTGACTAAAAATACGATTTTACTTTTATAACGCTCTATCGAGTATTTTTTCTACTTTTTCTAATGTGATAGTTTCTCTATCTCCAAATTTTGTGAATCCATGTTTTTCTAAGAGTGTTGTCACATTTTCTTTGAGTTTTTCATCTTGTGTATATGATGAAAGTTTTAAGTTTACACCTAAAGATTTGTACATATTTTCTATTTTTACGATGATATCTTCTGGGTTTTTAGTTTCTGTATGAAATACATTTTTTCCCATTTGTAATAATTTATCTTCTTTTTCATCTATAAGTTCTCTTAATAGATGTGGTTGTATTACTGCTAAAGTTCTTGCATGATCCATACCATACAAACCACTTAATTCATGTCCTATAAAATGTGTTCCCCAGTCTTGTGGAACTCCTGAACCTATAAGTCCATTTAACGCTTGGTTTGCCATCCAAAAAAGATTTGCGTACCATGTGTCATCTCTTTTTTTATATGTTGTAGATAATTCATGCAGACCTCGTAAAAGTCCCTCAGCATAATAATCTTGTGCCATATATCCATGAGCACTTGTGAGATACTGTTCACAAGTATGTACAAACGCATCGATGATACCATTTGCTAGTTGTCGATCATCTAAACTTTTAAGAACATCAGGATCGAGTACTGCAAACTGTGGATAAGAAAAAGGTGAGTTAAAAAATCTTTTTTCTTTAGTCTCTTTTTTTGTGATAACTGCACCAGAGTTTGATTCACTTCCTGTTGCTGCTAAAGTTAATATAACTCCTAACGGTAATGCTTTTGTAGGTATAAATGTACCATCGAGAAGATCCCATCCATCACCATCGTGATAGAATGCGTTGATGATATATTTCGATCCATCGACAACACTTCCTCCACCAACTGCCAAAACATAAGTGACTTTATTTTCTTTTGCAAATGTTAATGCTTTATCTAAAGTCTCTTTTGTGGGGTTGGCTTCAACGCCACCAAATTCACAAAAAGTATGATTTTTTAAAGCATCTTTTACTTGGTCATAGACACCATTTTTTTTGATACTTCCTCCACCATATACCACGAGTACTTTTTCCTCTTTTGATATAAGATTTTCTATCTCAGCGATTTTTCCTTGACCAAACTCTATTTGAGTTGGATTTTTATAATTAAATTCCATTTGTTATCCTTTATACTAGTTCTTTTTTTAATTTAGTTACTTCAAATTTTTCTATCTTATTTTCTCTTTCTTTTACAAATGAAAGGAAATGTTCTTTTTTCATATGTGCATTAAGAAGATCAATATTTTCCCATGTTTCTATAAAAGTAAAACTATTTTGATCTTCTAAATCTGTGTGAAAATCATACTGAATACATCCCTCGTCATTAGCATGTGTACCTTTATGCAAACGCGTTAATATATGATACATTTCATCTCTAAACTCTTCTTTTACTGTGATTTTTGCTACGATTACTATTTGAGACAATTGACTTCCTTTTAGTTATTTATAAAATTCTTTTTTAAAATTTCTTGAAAATTATATAACTCTTTTTCAAGATTCATATCACCTTTGTAAACATCATGTACGCTATATGTTTCTAACTGTTTTGCACCACAGAATTGAAATGTTTTATGTACTGCAAAATTTGCTTCATCTAAAGATAATCCTTCAAAAAAACCATCTTTATTACTAAATTCTGAAGCAGGGCAGTTATATGTAATTGATAGCATATATTGAGTATTTTTCATAAGACCACCAGAACCATATTTTTTACTCGCATCATCACGACTTCTTCCATCATTTATATAGAGTTGTCCTTGACTTGGTGTAAAAACATCATCGATATACTTTTTGGCCATCCATGGAAGACTCATCCAGTAAACAGGGTATTGTAATAAAATAATATCTGCCCATAAAAGTTTGTCTATCTCCTCATTCACGGTGTATGCTTCTTCTACATTTGTATGCTTTACATTAAAGCTATTTTCAGTAAAAAAGTCTGTAGCTTTGTTGATGTAATCTTTTGTTAAGTTTCCATCTGCGAAACCTTCATATTTTTGGTGTCCATTAATGATAAGTACATTTTTCATCTTTTATTCTTTATTTAATAAATTCAACAACTTCATCAAAAGGAAGTCTTTGTTGTGTACTTTGCTCATTGATTCTATAACCAAATGGTAAAACCATTGAGAGTTGATATTGTGTTGGGTCAAGGTCTAAAACTTCCTCGACTTTTTCT
>JBASAI010000274.1:0-2986 GCA_049650525.1 Arcobacteraceae bacterium | reverse complement strand
ATTCTATCGTGTATCGCCCCTATTTTTTTATTTGGTTCAGTTGTAAGCAGAGCACAACTTATAATCGTCTTACCAATTAAATTGTCATACCAATATTCATATATTCCAGCAAACGCAAAAAAAGTATCTGTAGATGAAGAGATTAAAAAAGGAATACTCTCTTTTGTTTCAAGATCTTTTTCCCATTCATAGTAGCCATTTACAGGGATGATACATCGTCTTTGTCTATAAGACTCTCTAAAGCTTTGTTTTTCAAAAACTGTTTCGCTTCGTGCATTTATATGGATAGTTTTTCTATTTTCTGCCCATGATGGTATCAGTCCAAAGTGTGCATAAGTGTATTTTTTAATATTGGTAAAAATAGGAATATTGATCGTTGGTGCGATATTGTACCGTTTGTATAATATCTTTATATCATCTTCAAACATACCAAAAATATCAAAGATTTTCTCTTTAAACGCAACATCATCATAGATAGCTAGTCTTCCAGGCATCTAACTATTCTTTTTATTTAAATAGCAAAAATACTCTTCACGAGAGATCTCTTTTGCCCCAAGTGATTCAAGATGATCATTGTGTACTTGACAATCAATAAGCTTGATACCATTTTCTTTTGCCTGCTGACACAAATAATAAAAAGCAACCTTAGAAGCATCAGCCACATCAGAAAACATACTCTCACCACAAAAAATATCATCGATCATAAGTCCATACAATCCACCAACCAAAACATCATCTAAGTAGCACTCGATCGAAGTTGCATATCCTAGATTATAAAGATTTGTATATGCAGAGATAAAAGGGTCTGTTATCCAAGTTTCATCTTCATCTTTTCTTTTGATACTTGCACATCTATTGATAACGGCTTCAAAGTTTTCATTTGACTTTACTATAAAACCTTTATTTTTAAGAGTTCTTTTGAGACTTTTTGTCAGTCGAAATTGATCAGGAAAAAGTACCATACGGTTTTGTGGACTAAACCAATGAATATAGTTGTACTCATCAATATACCAAGGAAACAGACCATTTGTATAGGCATTGATGATCCGTTGAGGATGAAAATCCCCACCAATAGCCACCAAATCATTTATCATCATATCTTGTGTGGGAAAATTTAAATTATCATCATCTAATAAATAGATCCCTTCTTTCTTGTCTAGGAGTTTCATATAGTTACTTTAAGATGGTTTATTTTGATTGAATATACTAAATATAATTATTGTATTTTTATTTAAATCTATTTCATAATTTATAGTATATTTTTTAAATACCATATCTCTTACATTATCATCATTAAAATAAATTGATTTTCTATACTTGTATGGAAAGTTTGGAATACTGGCTATTTGTTCATTTAAATCTTGTTTAAACTTTCTACTTGCAGTTATTTTGTCATTTGCAATATGTTTTAAAATTATTAATAACTCTTTTTGATATTCTTCTGTTCTTGTGATTGTCATAAATTACTTTTCTAGTTCTTTAAAAAACAATTCAATTTCATTGTCCGATTCTTCTTGAGATAATAGTCTCATATCTCCATTTTTTACATCATTTCTAATCTGATGTAACTTTTCTTGTCTCTCATAAAAATATGGGTCTATTTCTAAGTTTTTATCTTTTTTTATTGTAACTTCATTTTTAAATTCATTTAAAATATTTAATAAATTTGGAACAAAATTATCTTGAACTTGTAATGTCAATGTTTGCATAGAAAACTCCGATATTTAAAATATAGATCATTTTATCAAAATGATCTATATTGTTGTATTAAATATGATATTTAATGAGTTTAGAGTTTGAAATTATAAGAGAATAACAGCCTACTGATTTTATCTGTTTCAAGTGAAACATTATAGGTATTCCCACCTAATGTGTAAGATACACTCTCATCACCTGTGAGTTTTTCAAAACATAAATAAAACTACAAATACTATAATAGAAGATAAGCTATAATAAATCCATGAATGATTACACAAAAAAACCAACAATACATAGAGAATTTTATCCGATCTCTGATTTGGACTGGTCAGTTGAGAGTGATCGAGGTCGTATCATCTCGGCACCCTCTTTTAGACGACTTCAGAAACGAACGCAAGTTTTTGCTTTGGAATTAAATGCAGCTGTACGAAGTAGACTTACGCACTCTCTTGAGGTTTCTCAAACTGCTCGGTTTATCGCTCGAACAGTACTCAAAAAACTTGATGATGAAAATTTAAAACAGATGGAAAATGCTTTTATCTCAACTGTGGAAATGGCAAGTTTACTACACGATATAGGAAATCCACCTTTTGGTCACTTTGGTGAAACAGCCATAAACGAATGGATGCAAAAATGCTCTTCTGATAATCTTATGAATTTATATGGCAGTGAAATCATAAAAGAAAAACTTCAAAAAGATCTCTGCTCATACGATGGAAACGCACAAGCTGTACGAATCGTACATAAGCTACAACGGCTTAATCTATCATATACCCAAACAGCATCTATTTTAAAATACACAAGAGGTGCGTTTCAAGACAAATCAGAAAATGAAAACTTTTCTTATTTAGAAAAAAAACCTGGATACTATTTTAGTGAAAAAAAATTCGTCGAAACGATAAGTGATACACTCGATATCAAACCTGGACATAGATTTCCTTTGACATATATCATGGAAGCTGCTGATGATATCTCTTACTTAAGTGCGGATATAGAAGATGCCGTTGACAAAGGCATCTTAACTTTAGATAGAATATATGAGCTCATAAAAACAGAATCATACAAAGTAAATCAAAAATATGGAACAAATGAAACGATGCTTTTAGATCTCGTAGAAACAAACTATTTTAAAGCAAAAGAAAAAGAAGATAAACCGTATCAGTTCAATATGTTTTTGACCCTCACACGAGCACAACTGATTTATAGACTCGTAGAATATGTATCAGATTTATATATCCAACATCACGATGCGATTTTTGAGGGTTCATTTAACAACGCACTTTTAGAA
>JBASAI010000273.1:0-1942 GCA_049650525.1 Arcobacteraceae bacterium | reverse complement strand
GGTATGTTATTATTTGTAACATTCAGTGCTGAAGGTTTCTCTGGATATATGTTACCATGGGGACAAATGTCTTACTGGGCAGCTGCAGTTATTACAAACTTATTTGCTGGTGGGTCACTTGAAGCTTGGGGACTTGTTGAATGGATTAGAGGTGGATTTTCTGTAAATGATGCAACACTAACTCGATTTTTCATGTTACATGTTTTCTTATTACCTTTAGTAATTATCAAACTTATTGTTCTTCACTTTTATACATTAAGAATTCCACATGTAAATAATCAAAATTCTGAAGATATTGATTATGATGCTGAAGCTGAAAAATATTTAGCTGGAAAGAAAAAAGAAGCTAAAGTTATTCCATTTTGGCCAGTATTCTTATCAAAAGATTTTGCTGTTCTTGGTATATTTTTAATATTCTATTTTTATCTTGTATTTTTTAACTACAACTTTGCAATGGATCCTGTAAACTTTGATCCTGCAAATTCTATGGTTACTCCTGCTCATATTTATCCTGAGTGGTATTTCTTATGGTCTTACGAAACACTAAGAGGACCTTTCTTTGATATGCTCGGTATGAAAGCTGGAGATATTGGTTTAATTATCTTTGGATTAGCACAAGTTATTTTTGTTGTTTTCCCATTTTTAGATAGAGATCCAGATATTTTACCTGCGCATAAACGACCTAAATTCTTTATTTGGTTCTGGATTATGATTATAGATTTACTTGTACTTTCTGTGTATGGTAAATTACCTCCAACCGGTGCAAATGCATGGGTAGGTTTCTATGCAACAGCAGTATTCTTGTTATTATGGGTATTATTACCAATTATTACAAAATCTGATGCAAAATCAAGAGGAGCTTTATAATGAGAGAATTAAAAATATTAGCAGTAGTTGTATTTTTCACAGGTGCATTATACTGGGGAGTTGAGCCATTTGCTCACTCTAAGTTACATCCAGATGTACCTGCTCCAGATTATACTTTTAAAACTGTAGATAAAGAAAATAAAGTACATGAAGTTGATGGATTAAATGGTCTTGTTGGTGATGCAACAAAAGGTGCTGAACAAGTTGCTATGAACTGTACTGCTTGTCACTCTATTACTGTTGCTGGATTTCCTGCAGTTATGGATGACGCAAGTGCAGCAGCTGTATATGGAGTTGTTCCACCAGATTTAAGTACTGCAGGTCATTTATATGATGCAAACTTTTTAGCTTCATTTATTAAAGATCCTGCAACTGCTACAAAAACAACACACAAATTTGAAGATGGACATGTTCATCCAATGCCTGGTTATGCATGGATGCCACCACAAGATATTGCAGATATCGTTGCATATTTACAATCAATTGCTCCAGAAGAGATGACAAATAAAGAAGTATTTGTTGACGCGTGTCAAAGATGTCATAGTATCAAATACGGTGACTTCTATGGTGGAACTATGACAGCTAAAACTCCAGATGAAAATATCAAATCTTATATGGGTAAAATTCCTCCAGATTTATCTCAACATATTAGAAGTAGAAGTACAGGATATTTACATGAGTTTATCAATGACCCTCAAAAACATCTTGAAGGTACAGCGATGCCTAGAGTTGGATTAACACAAGCTGCTGAAGAGCAAGTTATTGGTTATTTAACAGAAGTTGGTGATAGTAAGAAAGAACAAAGAGAATCTTTAGGTGGACCATTTTTAGGGTACCTTGTGATCTTTGCAATTTTTGCTTGGCTATGGAAAATAAAAATTTGGCGACAAGTTCACTAAGTTTTATAGTACTATAAAAAGGAAGGACATTTTGTTCTTCCTTTTTTTATATCTAAAAAGGAAAATAATGGTAAAATATATTTATCTTATATTACTACTAGGAACTATTATGCAAGCCCAGATGACAAGCTTAAGTACAACTGCTGTACAACAAGAGATACAAGAAGGTACAGTAC
>JBASAI010000272.1:0-1706 GCA_049650525.1 Arcobacteraceae bacterium | reverse complement strand
CTTTTAGACGGATCATTTAGACAACTGAAATAAAACTTAAAGGAATAAAATGCCAAATTTAGTAGAAGTAACTTACGAACAAACAGGAAAAAGTAAATCAATCAATGCCTTTGGTATGAGAGATATGCAAGAAAAAGCTTATGAGCAAAGAGATGCTAGATACTTACTTCTCAAAGCTCCTCCTGCGTCTGGTAAATCACGAGCTTTGATGTTTATCGCTCTTGATAAACTGATCCATCAAGGGCTAAAAAAAGTTATTGTTGCTGTTCCTGAAAGATCGATTGGTGGGTCGTTTGGTACAACTGATCTGAAATCATATGAATTTTATTCTGATTGGGAACCAAATGCTATATACAATCTTTGTACAACGGAAGATAACAAAAGTAAAGTAGAGTCATTTAAAGAGTTTCTAGAAAGCGATGAGAAGATTTTGATATGTACTCATGCTACACTTAGATTTGCATTTGATCAACTAACAGAATCAAACTTTGATGATACCCTCATAGCAATAGATGAGTTTCATCATGTATCAGCAGATGGAGAAAATAAACTAGGTGAAGTTTTACGAAACCTTATAGAAAAATCATCCGCTCATATCGTTGCGATGACTGGCTCTTATTTTAGAGGAGATAGTGTTCCTGTATTACTTCCAGAAGATGAAGCGAAGTTTACAAAAGTAACTTATAACTATTATGAACAATTAAACGGATATGAATATCTAAAATCACTAGGTATCGGATATCATTTTTACCAAGGAAAATATACAAGTGCTCTACATGAGGTACTTGATACAGATAAAAAAACTATTTTACATATACCAAATGTAAACTCTGGCGAATCTACAAAAGATAAACACAAAGAAGTAAACACAATCATCGATATCATAGGTACTATTCAATCAGTTACAAAAGATGGTGTGATCATAGTAAAACGCCATACAGATGGAAAACTCATAAAAATAGCAGACTTAGTAAATGATGATAAAAATGAACGAGATACAATCATTACCTACTTACGAAATATTAAAAGTGTTGATGATATGGATCTAATCATCGCACTTGGTATGGCAAAAGAGGGGTTTGATTGGCCATATTGTGAACATGCTTTGACTGTGGGATATAGAAGCTCACTTACTGAAATTATTCAGATTATAGGTCGTGCTACTAGAGATAGCCAAAATAAAACTAAATCACAATTTACAAACCTCATAGCTCAACCAGATGCCCATAATGATGAAGTAAAATTATCAGTCAATAATATGCTAAAAGCGATAACATCATCACTACTTATGGAGCAAGTTTTAGCGCCTAGCTTCAAATTTAAACCAAGATTTCCAAATGATAATGAACCACCTAAAAAAGGTGAACTAAAAATAAGAGGTTTTAAAACACCTACTAGTACAAAGGTAAATGATATCATCCAAAGTGATCTCAATGATTTAAAAGCTTCTATACTACAAGATGAGCAGATGCTCAAAGCGATGCCTGGAAATATTGAACCAGAGGTTATAAATGAAGTTTTAATACCTAAGATCATCAAAGTAAAATATCCTGATCTTGATGAAAAAGAAGTAGAAGAGCTGGCTCAATATGTTGTAGTTGATAGTGTTGTTAGAAATGCAGAGATAAAAACTGATGGTGATCAAAAGTTTATACGAATGGCTGATAAGTTTATCAACCTTGATGATCTCAACATCGACCTTATCA
>JBASAI010000271.1:0-7381 GCA_049650525.1 Arcobacteraceae bacterium | reverse complement strand
GAAAAAATGATGGTTTAATCGCACGATTTAAGGTGCATACATTAAATTTGAAAAAAATTCAGTTTGATAATGTTTTGGTATATTCAAATTTTAGTATAAATTCTGTATCATTTGACCATTGTTGTCATCCAAAATTTGGAGATGATATTATTGCACTTAAAGATTCAAAAGATGTTACTATTCATCACAAAATGTGTGAAACAGCATATAAACAGATGCAAAATGAACAACAAATGCTTTATTGTGATTGGGTAAAAGATAAGTTTTATAAATATAAAATGGTTGTTAGTATTCCAAGTATTCGAGGAGAAATTGCGAAACTTTTAATGCATTTATCCGTTGATCATGAAGCAACAATATTATTTGTAGAATATGGTAAAGATAAACACACTCCATATCAATACTGTAGTATAGATTTTGAAATAAAAAATGATAATAAACAAAAAGTAAGAGAATTAATAGAACAAAAAGCAAAAGTAATAGAATTTTATTTAAATATAGATGCGTACAAATAGGAAAAATGATGGAAATTAAAATACAAGAAGCAATGGCTGAAATTCTTAGAGGTTCAGCGGAACTTATAGATCAAGAACGATTAGAAAAATTATTACGAAATTATTTTGAGAACAATGAAACATTTTATGTAAAAGCGGGATTTGATCCTACTGCTCCTGATCTACATTTAGGACATACTGTTTTGTTACAAAAACTAGCAATATTTCAAAAATATGGCGCAAGAGTACAGTTTTTAATAGGTGACTTTACAGCGATGATAGGTGATCCGACTGGAAAAAGTACTACACGAAAAGCATTATCAAAAGAAGATGTTTTAAGAAATATCGAAAGCTACACAACACAAGCATTTAAAATCTTGGATAAAGAGAAAACTGATGTTGTTTATAATGATGATTGGTTACAAACATTAGGGACTTCTGGAATCTTACAGTTAGCTTCAAATTTAACAGTAGCTCGAATGCTTGAACGAGATGACTTCTCAAAACGGTATGCTTCCAACACTCCAATAGCAGTAAGTGAATTTATATATCCACTTTTACAAGGATATGATAGTGTTCATTTAAAATCTGATGTTGAAATAGGTGGAACAGATCAAAAGTTTAATCTTCTTATGGGAAGACAGTTACAAAAGATATATAATCTTAAAAAACAACAAGTAGTTATGATGATGCCAATTTTAGAAGGTTTAGATGGTATTCAAAAGATGTCAAAATCATTAGGAAACTATATTGGTGTAACTGATGAGCCAAATGATATGTTTGGAAAAGTTTTAAGTATCTCTGATGAACTTATGTGGAGATATTTTGAACTTCTCTCTTCTAAAACTATTAAAGAGATTGAAGAGATAAAAGAGGGTGTTGAAAATAAAACACTACATCCAAAGAAAGTAAAAGAGCTTTTAGCGATTGAAATTGTAGATAGATATCATGGTGAGGGAAAAGGTAAAATTGCAGCTGAAGAATTCAGTAAAATATTTGCCAAAAAAGATATCCCAACTGAAATGAAAGAATTTTACTTAGAAAAAGGTATTGGTATTTTACAAGCGATGGTTGATTGTGATTTAGTGCCTACAACATCTCAAGCAAGAAGAGATATGAAAGGTGGAGCAGTTAAAATAGATCAAGTTAAAATTGATGATGAAAAGTACTGTTTTGAAGCCGGGGAGTTTGTTTTACAAAAAGGTAAAAAGAATTTTGTAAAAGTGATAATAAAATAGAGGTATGAAATATGCAAATAGGTAAATACAATATAGAAAAGCCCATTATCCAAGGTGGAATGGGTGTTGGAATAAGTTGGGATCAATTAGCAGGAACCGTATCGAAAGAGGGTGGACTAGGAGTTATTTCTTCAGTTGGAACTGGTTATTACAAAAATAAGAGTGAAAATGTTACCGTAGTAATGAGAAAAGATAAACCTAAAGATGCACTTAATTTCTATTCAAGAGAATCTTTTTTTGAAATTGTTGAAAATGCAAGAAAAATTTGTGGAGATGCACCTCTCGCTTGTAATATCTTATATGCTTGTAATGATTATGGTAGAATGGTAAAGGATGCTTGTGATGCAGGTATCAATATCATTATTACAGGAGCAGGATTACCTACAAATATGCCTGAATTTACACAAGATTATCCAGATGTTGCATTGATCCCTATTGTTTCAAGTGCTCGAGCATTAAAACTTATTTGTAAAAAATGGAAACGATACAATAGAGTTCCAGATGCAATTATCGTTGAAGGACCTTTAAGTGGTGGTCATCAAGGATTTAAATATGAAGATTGTTTTAAAGAAGAATCACAATTAGAAAATATTGTTCCTCCTGTTATTGAAGAAGCTAAAAATTGGGGAGAGGATATTCCTATTATTGCAGCTGGTGGTATATGGGATAAAAATGATATAGATAAATTTATTGAGATGGGCTGTACTGGAGTTCAAATGGCTACTCGATTTATTGCGACAAATGAGTGTGATGCTGGTCCTATATTTAAAGATGTATTGCTCAATGCAAAAGAGGAAGATATCAAACTAGGGAAGTCACCTGTTGGATTACCAGCAAGGAGAGTTGTAACGAACTTACAATTTACAATAGAAAATAATACGGCTCCAAAAGTACAATGTATCTCTAACTGTGTTGCTCCATGTAATAGAGGAGTAGAAGCAAAAGCAGTTGGTTATTGTATTGCAGATAGATTAGGTGCCGCATATCAAGGTGATTTAGATACAGGACTTTTTTTTACAGGTTCAAATGGATATAAAGTAAATGAGATAATTAGTGTTAAAGAGTTAATGGATAAACTAACTAACGGCGAGTAAGATTGAATAATTCAATAGTCAAAATATTTTTAATTATGGTTGTATTATCGCAGTCTTTTTTTGCTGCGGATAGTAAATACTATAATGAAAAATTTAATACTACAAAAAAATTGTATCTAGGCTCCATAATGTCAAATAATAAGAAAAAAGAGATTGAATATCTCAAAAAACTTATTTTGTACGGAGATAAAAGTAATGTTAATACTTTAAAATATAAACGAGAATTAAATCGACTTGATAATACTCCAATTTTACGAAGTTCTGTAAAGTCGGTAAAATCAGTTCTTCGGCAGCCTAAAGCTATCACTTCAGTTATTCAATCTAAAAATAGTATTATAATCAATTTTAATCACACTATTAATAAATCTTATATTGATTTTCAAGAGAGAAAATCTGGACGATCACATTATGATGAATTTTATATTAAAGGTCATTTTAAAGATGCTGGACCATTAAAATTAAAAATAAATGGTGTAGATAGGATCACAATTCTTCAAAAAAAGAAAAATCTTCTTTCCCTTGTGTTTCGAGGTAAAAAGAATTTAAAGACAATATATATAATAAATAAAAATCAAATCATTATTAAAGTATTAGATTTAAAGGTTGGTAATACAACGAAACAAAAAAGTACCGTAAATAAGACGATTAAAAATATGGTAACTGTTTTGGATAGAAATATTTTATATCCATCAAAAAAGATTATAGTGCTAGATCCAGGACATGGAGGTCGTGATCCAGGAGCTACTTTTAAGAAGAACTATGAAAAAGATGTAACGCTAAAAATTACTAAATATCTAAAAGCTGACTTAGAGAGAAAAGGATTTAAAGTTTATCTTACACGAACAAAAGATGTGTATGTAAAGCTTTCAAAAAGAACCAAATTTGCAAATAAAAAACATGCAGATATCTTTGTTTCTGTTCATGCAAATGCTGCTCCTAAAAGCCGCGCGAGTAAAGCCCAAGGTGTTGAAAGCTATTTTTTATCACCTGCGAGAAGTGCACGAGCGAAAAGAGTTGCAGCTTTAGAAAATAAAGGTGATATGACGGGGATGGGTTGGAGCAGTAAAAATTCCCTACTTACTATTTTAAATCGGGCAAAGATTACAGCAGCCAATAAAATGGCAATTGATATTCAAAAGCATATGTTATATAGTTTACGAAAAACATATGGAAAAAGTGCTATTAAAGATGGTGGAGTAAGAGAAGGTCCCTTTTGGGTTCTAGTAGGTGCCCAGATGCCTTCTGTTTTACTAGAAGTGGGATATATCACACATCCAAAAGAGGGATATAGAATCACAACTAAAAAGTATCAAAAACTTATCGCACAAGGTATTGCTGATGGTATTGAGAGTTATTTTATTAAAAACTAGTATATTTAACCATATATTAATAAAATATTACTATAATACCCCACAAAATTAAAACAAGGAAACACAATGTTACAAGGTATACTTAGAGATAGTATCGTAAAACAATCAACAAAACAACTAAGACGAGATGGTTATCTAATTGCTAACATTTATGGAAAAGGTTGCGAAAATATCAATGCAGCGTTTAAATTAAATGACTATATTAGATTTTTAAAAGCAAAAGAAACAGTAGCTTTTGATGTAGAAGTAGCAGGAAATACATATAAAGTTGTAGTTCAAGAATACCAAAAACATCCAATTAGTTCAACATTAGTACATGTTGATTTAATGATTGCACAACCAGGTGTAAGAACAAACTATCATGTTCCTGTTACAACTGAAGGGGTAGCAAAAGGTCTTAAAAATAAAGGTCTTTTAGCATTTCATAGAAATAGAGTAGCAGTTAAATGTACAATTGAAAACCTACCAGAGCAATTTCACTTTGATGTATCTGATTTAGATGTAGGTGATAACTACCTTGTAAGAGATATTAAATTACCAGAAGGTGTTGAATGTTTCTTAGACCCAAGAGTACCAATTGTTGGTGTGATTAAAGCTAAATAATAAAGTCTTAAGAATATGTACTTAATCTCTGGACTTGGTAATCCAGGTGATAAATATAAAAATACAAGACATAATATAGGTTTTTTAGTTATCGATGAGATAACTAAAAACTTATCTACCTCAAATATACAAAATCAAAACTTTCAAGCCCAAGTACAAAAAAACTTATCAAATTTATATGTAAAACCACAAACATTTATGAATCTTTCTGGAGAATCTATTTTAAGTATTGCAGAGTATTATAATATTGCAAATGAAAATATTATTATAGTACATGATGATTTGGATTTGCCATTTGGTACAGTAAAATATAAAGTAGGTGGTGGACATGGTGGACATAATGGTTTGCGATCAATTGATTCACATATTGGAAAAGATTATATTAGAGTACGAGTAGGGATAGGTAAACCTGAAGAAAAAGGTGATGTTGCAAACTATGTACTCTCTAATTTTACAAAAGAAGAGTTTGCTGCGTTAAGTGCAATTATTTCACATGTGATCAAATCTATAACAGCACTACAAACTTTACCCTTAATTGAGGTGAAATCCAATTTTACACTGAAAGCTCAAAATTGAAACTAATTAAAAAATATTTACTCTCAAAATATATTAAATATTTTTTAATTATTTTAGTATCACTGGAACTTTTTTTTGTAGGGATAGATCTTTTACAAAACTTTACAAAATTACCTAATTCGGCAAATTTACAGCTTTTATATGTGATCTATAATGTATTTTTTACGCTGACAATAACCCTACCTCTTTCTCTTATATTTGCATGGGTTGTAACTTTGACATTTTTGATTAAAGAAAATGCTTTGGTGAGTTTTTATGCGTTGGGTATCTCTCAAAAAGAGATTATGAAGCCTATTTTACTGATGAGTACATTTTGTACTTTGATCCTTATTGGATTACAATCAACACCACTTGCATATGCATATGAGGAAAAAGGGAAAATTCTTGATAATAGGTATTTTGTAAATGAGCAAAATAATATATTTTTAAAATACAATGAATATTTTGTTTATTTTAAAAAATTGTATCCTCTTGAAAAAAAAGCGATTGATATTCATATTTTTAAAACGAAAGGTAATGATATTATTGAAACAATTGTAGGTGAAAAAGCATTTTATCAAAATAATAAATGGTATGTTATCGACACAAAAATTACAAAAAAACCTGAAAGAATTGATTGGAATACTTCTAAACTTGATGTAACATACGAAAAATTTCTCTATACTTTAGAAGGATTTGAACCAAAAATTATTAGTAATGTTTATAAAGGAAAAGAACATTATTCGATTATTGATGCTGTTCGAACTATTTTATTGTTAAAGCTACAAGATTTTAATACTAATAAAATCAAAGCAATATTGTACGCACAAGTAGTGATGCCTTTTTTCGTGTTGCCCTTAATTGTAATCATTTTTATATATACTACACCAAGCAGTAGATTTTTTAATAGTGCACTGTTTATTTCAGGAATGATATTTATTAGTTTATCTCTTTGGGGAATATTATTCTTACTTCAAAAACTAGCAATTGGGAGTATAGTTTTAGCAGAAATCGCTATAATACTTCCAATAATTTTATTTTTTATTGTGGCATACATTCTTTATAAAAAGAAGATTTTATAATATAAAAAGGAAAACTTTGGAAAAAATACAAGCTTATGGAATATGTTTATATAAATACGAACAAAATACTATAAAAGTTCTGCTTTGTAAATCTGTGAAGAGTAAAGATAGATGGGGTTTTTTAAAAGGGGTCGCTCTTAAAAATGAACTGATAGAAGAAACAGCACTTCGTGAGTTTGAAGAAGAGTGTGGTATTTCTATTTCTTACAAAGATTTAGAAAAGTTTTTTATACAAAAAAATGAATTAAAAGATATAGGATTATATACTGTAAATGCTGATAATATTTCTCATATATCAAAATACTTTGAAGATGAAGTACTAAACAAAAAGTATCTTTCTTCTGAGAATAGTGCCGTAGAGTTTTTTGACATCAATAATTTACCATTGATAAAAAAGAAACAACAAATAGTTATGAAAGAGATAATAAGTTTTTTAAAAACCCTTAAGAAATAATTTATTCTTTTTCAAAAGTTGTTTTGATAGGATTGAATTCTGGATGAGTATATTGTAGTGTCAATATCTTGTTGTTATCATCTCCAAATGTAATGATATGATATTTTGCCCAACTATTTCTAAAAGCGATATTTTTGTAGAGTGGATCTGTTTTTAAAACTTCTGTTGATGAGAGGGGAACTCTACTATTCATAGTTAACTTAAAATCACTCGCATTGTTATCGAATGTATAAGTCCCTATTAAAAAGTTTTGTGTATTATTGTCCCATCTTGAAGTGTCTACAGAGTTGAGATAAGTGATATTGAAAATTGCATTTACATTTTCTTTTTCAATAGATTTGATTACCTTAGAATACTGTACATGTTGCCCATAAATTGGATCAGTATCAAAAACGGATGTTGCTGATTGTGAACAACCTAGTAGCATACTAGATAATCCAAAAATTAAAATCTTATTCTTTATATTTCTCATAAGTTGGATTGTACACTAA
>JBASAI010000270.1:0-2370 GCA_049650525.1 Arcobacteraceae bacterium | reverse complement strand
GGATTGTGTTGTGTATTGTGATGCAAAATCTGTAGATGATATATCAAAAAAAATAGAGTATGTACTGCTTGATAAAGTACTGCAAAAAACTATGAGTCTATCAGGTCTACAAAGAGCCAAGCATTTCACTTGGGAAAAGTCAACACAAGAACATATAAAAGTTTTTAAAAAGGTATTGAACAGAAATGATAAGTACGATTAATGATGTTATCTGATAGTTTGAAAAAAGTTTTAGAGGCAAAAATGTTATAAAATATAAAATTATTCTAAAATTTTACTTAATTTTAATTAAGAAAGAATACAATATCTTCCAAAAACAATAAAAGGTAATACATATGTCTCTTACAAAAACACAAATCTCAGAACTATATGTTTCTATATTCAACAGAGCTTCAGAAAAATCAGGAAGTGAAAACTGGCTAAACTCAGGATACAACACTGATATTACAATAATGGCTAACGCAATGTTAAATACAGGTGCTGCTAAATCTTACTTTGGTACATCTTTAGACTCAAATGCTGCATTTGTAGAACACATTTATGCAAATACTTTAAATAAAGGTGGAGCTACTGTAGATGCTGCTGGTAAAGCAGGATGGGTAGAGTTTTTAGAAACAGGTTCATCAAGAGGTGAAATGGTAGCTAAAATGATTGATGCTATTGCAGAATACAAAGTAGGTGGTGCAAAATACGCTACTGCTGATCAAGCTACAAAAGACGCTGCACAACAGTTCGAAAATAGAGTAGAAGTTTCTGATTATACAGCTGATACATTAGAAACTATTGAAATTGATGAGATTGACTCTACATTGTCATTTCATAGAGCATTGATAGTAACTTCAAAGAGTGATACAGTAAGTATGGCAAAAAATGAAATTTTGGATGAAGCGGAAGATTTGTATGAAGATCAAAACAGCCAATCTAGTTATACTATAGCAAATGGTACATTAACAAATACTGGTAATGATAATATCATCTTAAAAGACTTTGGATTTGATATTGAAGGTAGACTTACTTTTGAAGGTGAAACTTATTCATTTGATCTTGAGGGAACTGTAGAGAATGGATTTGGAGGAATAATAAATGGTGAAAGAGATTATGTAAATGGTTTTGATTTTCCAGATATTGTAATTCCTGAAAATGAATCATATTATTTTAATGATTTTTTACCAACAAGTAGTTATTTAGATATTCAAGGTGTATCTGGATATATGGATATGGAAGTTACACTTATCACGACAGTGGGAGTTTTTACAGATGAAAGTTACGCACAGTTTTAATTGATTATTAGTGGGTATACAGTTAAAAATGATATAATAAGACTAAAAAATTATTTTAAAAGGATTTAGTTGAAAAATTTATTTTTCTCAGTATGGTCATATAGGTTTTTTATTATTTCATCCATTGTCACAGAGTTTCGTTCTCGTTTTGTACGAAGCAAATTTGGTGGCTTATGGATGATTTTACATCCCCTAGCTTTAGTTCTTATCTACGCATTTATTTTATCTCAAATAATGTCAGCAAAACTTCCAGGAGTAGCAAGCCAATACGCTTATCCTATATACATCCTTTCAGGTATGGTAGGCTGGACATTATTTTCAGAAATATTTTCAAGATCACTCACAATATTTATAGACAATGGGAATTTACTCAAAAAAATATCTTTTCCAAAACTCACGCTACCACTTATTACAATAGGAAGTGCCCTTATAAATTTTTTATTATTATTTTTGATGATGTTTATCGTTTTTGGATTTTTAGGTCATCTTCCTTATCATGCTTTGTATTGGATACCTTTGTTGGTTTTTGTAACAGTAAGTTTAGCAGCAGGACTAGGGCTTTTTTTAGGTATTATAAATGTTTTTATGCGAGATGTAGGGCAAGTGATGGCAATCGTTTTGCAGTTTTGGTTTTGGTTGACTCCTATTGTGTATATGACCTCAATTATTCCCGAAAAGTACCATACTCTTTTGATGCTCAATCCTATGAGTGGTATAGTCATGGGCTATCACAATGTTCTTTTATATGATAAAGCTCCCGATTTCAATATATTGATTTATCCTAGTATATTTGCTTTGTGTAGTATAGTTTTAGCGATGATAATTTTTAAAAAAGCAAATGAAGATATGGCAGATGTATTATGAGTAGTGTTTTAGTAGTAGATAATATTAGTAAATCTTTCAAAGATTATAGTTCAGAATTTAAGCGTATTTTTTCATGGTTTGGCTTCAACTTTAAACCAATAAAAGAACATAAAATACTCAATCATATCTCTTTTTCAATTAACGCAGGTGAAGCAGTAGGAATAGTAGGGCAAAATGGTGCAGGTAAAAGTACACTGCTGAAACTCATAACAGGAACATTGAAACC
>JBASAI010000269.1:0-1985 GCA_049650525.1 Arcobacteraceae bacterium | reverse complement strand
ATTTGATAACAAAACCACAGGAAAATTAGGTGTAAAATACAATTTTTCAAATGATTTAAACATTTTTTCAAATGCTGGAACAGCATATAATGTGCCAACACTCTATCAGCTATATGCTCCAGCTACAGATTGGGGTAATGTTGGAAATGCTAACTTAACTCCAGAAACTACACAATCATATGATATTGGATTTGGATATAAAGATTTAAAAATTACTTATTTTCATAATACCATCGAAGATATGATTGATTGGAATGATGGATATGAAAATATTGATGGT
Organism: Arcobacteraceae bacterium; assembly: GCA_049650525.1. Lineage (GTDB taxonomy): Bacteria > Campylobacterota > Campylobacteria > Campylobacterales > Arcobacteraceae > JAIOSF01. The sequence goes on along the minus strand of JBASAI010000269.1, from coordinate 1,705 downwards.
GAGTCAACTTTTAAGGGAATAGAAATAGCCTACAAAAAAGACATTTTCAACGACTTATTATTATCAATGAACTATACAAGACTTAGTGCAAAAGATAAAGATGGAAAAGATTTAGCTAGAAGAGCAAAACAAACATTTAAATTAGGACTAGATTACTATGGAATACAAAAACTACACCTTGGAATAAATGGTGAGTATGTAGGAGAAAGAAAAGAGTATAGTTGGGATGGAAGTGTAAGTGCGCAAACAGGAAGATATACAATCGCAAATTTCGTAACAAATTATGAGATAACAAAAGAGCTTAAAATTTATGCTAAAATAGATAATATTACAGACAAAGAGTATCAAACAATTGAGGGATATTCTACTTCACCACGAGCTTATTATGCAGGTGTGAAGTATAGTTTCTAATGAAATCTTTACTTTATCTACTACTATTTGTTAGTGTAAATGTATTTGGAGAGCAGAGAATCATCACTCTATCTCCTTCTATAAATGAGATCGTTTTTGCTTTGGGCAGTGGAGATGATATAGTTGCCAATACGCAGTTTTCCAATTTTCCACAAAAGTCAAAGAAGATTGCTAAAGTTGGTGGATACTCAAGTGTTTCTTTAGAAAAGATATTGTTGGCAAAGCCAAGTGTGATTTTGGCTCAAAACTATGATCAAAAACTGATCAAAAATATCAAAAAACTCAATCTAAATATTCATACATTTAAAACAGATAATCTCCAATCAATCAAATCAACCATAAAACAAATAGGAAAACTACTACACAAAGTAAAACAAGCTGACATCTTGAGAGAAGATATAAATAAAGCTCTTAAAAGTATCGAAAATATCATCTCAAATAAAAAGATTTTAGTAGTAATCAGTCCACGAGAAGATCTCAATAAAACTATCTTTGTAGCAGGAAACAATTTGTACTTTAATGATATCATAGAACAATCTGGAAATACAAATGCATATTTTTCATCTTCATTGTCTCAGCCGATGGTAAATATAGAGAAAATAATCAAAATGAATCCTGATATTATCATAATGCTCGCACCCTATATGCATCAAAATGGTATCTCTTATGATAAATTACAAAAAAACTGGCTTGATCTACCCATCAATGCAGCGAAACAAAAAAAGATTTATATTGTAGATAAAGAATATGCAGGGATTCCAAGTCATCGTGTGGTGCATTTTATAGAAGATTTTAAGGATATATTGGTCGATGTTAGAGATAAATAATTTTTCAAATCAAATCTTACATAACATATCTTTTACCCTCAAAAAGGATGAAAATCTTATCATCTTGGGACAAAATGGTGCAGGAAAATCTACTCTTGCAAAAGTCTTATGTGATTTGATCGTCAATAAAAATGTAACACTTTTCAAGAAAAACATCTCTTCGTTAAACGAAAAAGAAAGATCAAATTTTATCAACTATATTCCACCAAAACTTGAAATATTTGATGAATATATCACGGTTTTTGAATACCTAGAATTTTCTGCTATAAAAGAAGTAACAAAAAGTAAAATAGAGGAAATCATCAGTTTACTGCAGTTAGAAAATGTACAACATAGATACTGTATCAATCTTAGTAGTGGGGAACAACAGCTTTTATTATTGGCTTCAGCGATGATTCACGATGCTAAAATCACCATATTTGATGAGTTAACTGCAAATTTAGATATATCAAGGATCAAAGAGGTAT
>JBASAI010000268.1:0-4801 GCA_049650525.1 Arcobacteraceae bacterium | reverse complement strand
TCTATGGCAACAATGGATAAGAAAAAAGTAGAAGAATATTTTGAAATAATGCGACGAAGTATGGGTTTTTTAGAAGGTGCACAAGATACAGCTGAAGCAGAAAAAGAGTCACTCTCTCAATATCATGCTGATAAAAGTGAATCAGGAAGTGGTGATGATGTCGGACAAGATTCAGAAGCAGCTGATGTGTCGCAACTTATCGAGGAAGTGACACAAGAGTTTAATGATATAAGCGATAAAGACAACCAAGAAATCGAACTTACATTTAAAGGAAATAATGAATTTACTTTAGATATTCCATCTGTTTTACTTTTTGAAGAAGGTGAGTATGTACTAGGCAATCCAAATGCGAAAAGATTCATCACGAAAGTGGCGAAAATACTTCGAACAATGCCTCAAGAATTTGATATAGAAGTTGCTGGACATACAGGATCAAATTATCTACGAAGTGATGGGATTCCAAGAGATTCGTGGGATATATCAGCATTACGTGCTATCGAAGTGGTAAAAGAACTGATTAAAAATAAAATTGATCCAGCGACTTTAAAAGTAAGTGCGTTTGGGTCATATAGACCGAAAAGTGATGATGCTTTTGAAAATAGAAGAGTAGAATTACGATTTGTATCAACAAGCCAAGATAGTAGTAGAATGGCAGAAGATGAAAGTTTTTTTGATAGAATCGAAGAATAAAAAAGGAATTTTAAATGGAAATAAGTAATCAATTTTTAGATATGCAAAGTATCAAACCAAATTCCTTAGATGGTGTTTCTCAAAAAGATATAAAAACAGATGAATCACTCAGAGATGTGTGTAATGATTTTGAATCATTTTTTATGAATCAAATCTTAACAACTTCACTCAAGTCTTCAAAAATGGCTGGTGAGGGAACTGGTTCTGATATCATTAAAGGGATGTATACTGATGCTTTATCGCAAGAATCATCTGGATCTTTGGGTATCAGTGATATGTTATATAAATTTTTAAGTGAGAAAAAAGCATGATCAATAATACAATTATAGCGTTAAATAAAGTTACAAATGAACTCAAAGAGTCAATTTTACTCGATATTGAAGATGTGAAAAAAGCAAATCATGAAAAACTTGTGACTCGAAATGAGATAAAAATGAGTTGTATGGATGATTTGACAAACTTTAAAAAACAATTAAACGAAGAACTAGCACAAGAGTATCAAGATGGAAAAGATATCACTATTTATAAAGAAAGTATAGATAATCTTGAGTCTGAACTTAAAGAATTATATAGATTAAATGGAAAGCTAGCTTCAATAGTTTTACCTGTAAAAGAGATGTATAAAGAAATTATCGAAGAGATAACAAAATTAAATGGTGGTTCACTTGTCGAGGTTATGGCATAGTGTTTAGACTTTTACTGTTGTCGAGTTTTTGTATCTCTTTTGTCTTTGGAAATAATGTTCAATTGGTTCCTTTAGCAAATAAATCAATAGATTATAAAAGTAAGATTTATAGTCAAGATGTACGAATGGTTCAGGTAAATGAAAAATATAAATGTAAAGAATATTTGGATCTTATTACGCTGAAGAAAAATAAGTATTATGCGAAACATTATATTGCAAAAGATAGAGTAATATGTGCACATAATGTATTTGTTCCTGAGCTCAATAAAGTGAAATTTAAATTTGGAAATTTAGAGATAGAAAAAGAAGCAGAACTAATACAAGAAACTAATAGTTATATAAAAATTAAGAATGTAGATGGTACAATAGAAAAAATCTACACTGATGGAAGAATAAACTAGATGAAAATGCTCTCTTTTTTAGGTGAAACACCTACTATAGCTTTACAAAATGCACAAAAAGAATGTGGATCAGAAGCAGTCGTAATATCAACTAAAAAAATCTCATCGAAAGATAAAGATAGTGTGGATATGTATGAACTTACTATTGCTTTAGAAGAAGAGTTTGATACGAAAAAATCAATTCCTAAACAAAAAATAGTTGCAAAGAAGAGTTCAAAAAAGTCTACTGATGTACAGTTTTATGATTTTAAAGACCAAATTGATACTATGCAAGAGTCTTTAGAAAAAGTACAAAAGATATTATGGGAGCCAAAAAGTCAACTCTATGATTTAAGTATTCCTCCTGAGTTTATTGATATTTATACTTTATTTGAAGAGAATGAGTTTGATCCTGAGATGACTTATAGTATTATGAAAAAAACCATAGAGCAACTTCCTTTATCAATGAAATCGAACCCAGCAAAAATAAATAATTTTTTTAAATTGATTTTACGAAGAGTTATTGCTGTAAAACACGAAATACCGCTACGAACACATCAGCGAAAAATTATGATGTTTGTAGGTCCAACAGGTGTCGGAAAAACAACAACTATCGCAAAACTAGCAGCTCGTTATGCCTATAAATTAGGGATCAACTATAAAGTAGGAATCATCACTTTAGATTCTTTTAGAGTAGGTGCTGTAGAGCAGTTAAAAGCATATACAAATATTATGAGATTGCCACTTGAGGTTGTGAAACGACCGGAAGAATTAAGTGAAGCAATTGAAAGACTCAAAGATTGTCATTATATTTTAATAGATACTGCTGGTGGTAGCCAGTATGATATGGATAAGATTGAACTAATCAATCAATATCAGCAACACTTAACAGAAACGCCTATTGAAAAAATGTTAGTTTTACCTGCAAATGTAAAAACAACAGATTTATATGAAATTTATAATAGTTATTCGACATTGCATATACACAATCTTATTTTTACAAAACTCGATGAAACTATTAGTTACGGAAACCTTATCTCATTTGCACATAAAACAAAAAAATCTATTTGTTATGTTTCTGTAGGACAAAATGTACCTGATGACTTACATGAAGCAGATAGTAACTACTTGATTGATTGTTTTATGAATCGTCATGTATCTTAACTTAAAGTAATACTATTGTTTAATAAAATTTCGACACAAGCTAGTAAGCTAGTATCTTTAACAAATAAAGTTCATTCATCATCAAAAACAAAAATTGTAGTTATTACTTCTGGAAAAGGCGGTGTTGGAAAATCAACATTAACTTCAAATATAGCCTATTTGCTTTCCCAAAAAAAGCAAAAGGTGGCTGTTTTAGATGCTGATATTGGACTTGCAAATTTACAAGTACTTTTTAATCTAAAACCGAAAAAAACTTTTTTTGATTATCTAGAAGGGACTTGTTCTCTTGATAAGATTTTACTCAAAACAAGTTACCACAATATAACACTAATTGCTGGGAAAAGTGGATACCAGTATAGTAAAATAAAAAATAGTATGCATTTCTCACGACTTGTTGATGATGTTGTGGCTTTAAATAAGTATGATATTTTGTTGGTTGATACAGGTGCAGGTCTTAATGAACAAGTACAAGAATTTTTAGAATTGAGTGATAATATTTTGGCGGTGACTACTACGGATCCTAGTGCTTTAACAGATGTTTATGCATTGATGAAAATGATTAGCTTACATAAAAGTCATTTGATGCTTTGTTTTAATTTTACGGCAAAATATGAAATTGGAGATACCATTACCAAGTCATTGAAAAATTTAGCATTAAAAAACAAATTAAATAGAAAATTTATGGTACAATATGTAGGTAATATTAGTCAGATGAATAGTATACCAACTACTGGTAGATTACGAAAACTATTCGCAAAAGAATTAAGTATGGATGTTGCATCAAAAGAATTAGATGGTGTTGTAGAAAATTTGTTAAAAAAAATAAAGTGAGTTTTAATGGTTATTGAAACATTTTCAAAGAAGATGATAGGAAGTGGCATATTTAATCTATATGTTGCTGCCGTATTTTTTTCTTCTACTATATTTTTTGTTTTAAACTCTTCTATTTTCACTCCTCTTGAAATGATGTTTGGAATTGTTGCATCAACAATTTTTTTCAAAGGTCTTGCTAACATAATGTTATCGATGACGATCTCTCTTGTGAGTTTAGACAATCAACAAGATGAAGTGAATTTTAAAAAAGATTCTGATTATTTAGAATCTTTAGTAAGTGATCTAGCAATTCAAGAAGCAGCAATTCAAAGTAACAAAAACAAAAATTAAATATTATAAAGGATAAAAAATGAAATTATCAGAATTATCAAATACATTCGGAAGTAAAAATTCATTATTAGATTCTATGGGATTAAATACAGGTGGATCGCAACCGCAAAACAAATCTGAATCATTTTCAAATATGCTCAAAAAATCTATTGAAGAAGTAAATCTTACGCAAGTTAAAGCGTATGATGCGATGAATGATATAGCAACTGGAAAAGTTGAAAATCTTCAAGACGCAGTGCAAAAAATCGAAGAGGCAGAATTAAGTCTTAAACTTGGACTAGAAGTGAAAAATAAAGCATTGGGTGCATATAAACAAATAATGGCAATGCAAATATAACAAAAGGATAATCTATGGGTTTTTTTGATGGATATGATGTAGCGACATCTGGTATGTCAGCACAAAGAACAAGAATTAATATGGTGAGTTCAAATATTGCAAATGCACAAACTACGCATACCACTGAAGGTGGACCGTACAAAAAGCAAAATGTAGTATTTGAAGAAGTACTTTTAAACTCTACCAAAAAAGATAAAGAAAATAACTTTGCTGATCAATTAGATCCTTTAGCTCTTCGTGGAGTAAATGTAAAAGAAATTATTGACTCAAAAGAGGATGCAATTCTAAAGTATGAACCAGAACATCCAGATGCAAATGAAGATGGATATGTTGCATATCCAAATATCAATCCAGTTATAGAGATGGTCGATTTAATAGAAG
>JBASAI010000267.1:0-12505 GCA_049650525.1 Arcobacteraceae bacterium | reverse complement strand
AAATGAAACACAACCTGCTCCACCTTTTCCAGACTTTACACTAAAACTGGCATTATCTACAAACATATTAAAATCCTCTTTCTAATTAATAATATATATTTCAAATAAACTATTTATTATTAATTATGTATTATTCAAAAAAAAAGGCACTATAGCAAACGCTACAGTGCCTCAAAATTATCATCTAAAATTACAACTTAAGAAGCGTAAACTGATACTTTTTTTCTTTTTTTATCTTTTTGTTCAAATTTAACAACACCATCTATTAAAGAATAAATTGTGTGATCTTTTCCAATTCCAACATTAGTACCAACATGTACTTTTGTTCCTCTTTGTCTAATAATGATATTTCCAGCAATTACTGATTCACCACCAAATTTTTTAACTCCTAGTCTTCTACCAGCTGAGTCTCTATTATTATTAGTACTACCTTGACCTTTCTTGTGAGCCATATTATATTCCTTATGCTGCTATTTTAGTAATTCTTACTCTAGTGAAGCTTCTTCTGAAACCTCTTTTAAGTTTACTATCTTTTCTTCTCAGTTTTTTGTAAGAGATAACTTTTTTATCTCTACCTTCAACGATAACTTCAGCTGTTACTTTAGCATTTGCAACTGATTCACCAGCTGTAAGTACTTTTCCATCATTTACAGCGATTACTTCTGTAAATTCGATTATTTCTTTTGCTTCTTTACTTAGCTTATCAACATTTAAAATATCACCTTCTGATACTTTATATTGTTTTCCACCAGTTTTGATAATTGCGTACATGAGCATATCCTCTAAAATTTATAAGGCGAATTATACTTCACTTATCTTTAAAGATACTTTAAACAACCATAATCTAATGAAATTTTGATGTAATTGCGATAATATCCATCTCAATCATCGCATTTTTTGGTAATGCTTTTACTTCTATTGTACTTCGTACAGGTTTATGATCCCCAAATACTTCTGCCATAATAACATTTACAACACCAAAATCTTTCATATCTGTTAAGAAAATATTTACTTTTAATATTTCACTCATAGTTACATCACTTGCTGCTAATATCGCTTCTATATTTTCAAATATTTTTCTTGTTTGTTTTTTGATGTCATTTTCTACCATCTCACCATTTAACTCTAAAGCAATTTGTCCAGATGTATATAATAAACCATTGTATTTTACTGCTTGAGAATATGGTCCGATTGCGGCTGCTGCTTTGTCTGTTGTTAAAAATTCCATTCTTTTTCCTGTTTTAATTTCTAAAATTGTACTACAATCCTATTTACACTTCAGTTAACCTACAATTAATTTTTGAGAATTTAATTCAATCAGTTTATATTTTAATTTTCTTGTAAGATGTACTTTTTCTCGATAATTTGTTGTCTCATCAAAATTGAGTTGTTGTAACTTTTTTTTATAATAAGGAATCAAGATAATAATCAGCTGATTATTTAACTCTTCTTTTGTATAAGAGATGATATGTTCATTAAGCATCAATCCCATCAAAGATGGATCTTCTGGATTTTGTAACATCATTGCATATTCTGTTCCATGAACCTCAAACATATCAGCTTCTAGCTCTTTTTTAACTACTTCTAGTAACTCTGGATTGTCTAAAACAGTTTTGATGATACTTAGCTCTGAGATATCTATGGAAGATAAACTGAGATTTGTCGATCGTTGATTGTCAAAATGTTGCACTTGTACTAATTGTGAGTTGATATTGAGTTTTCTTGCAATCAAGGAAGCATATTCTTCTTGTAAGATTGGACTGAGTGTTTTAAGATATTCATTGGCTTCTTTTAAAGCAGATTGCTTCTCTTGAGCATTTGAAAGATCATATTTTTGAACAATAAAATCAATCACAAAAACAATAAAAGGGGTCGTATTTGAAAACATCGTATTGAGTTCATCTATTTTATTTCCATTTACCATATCAGCTGGATCTTGTCCATCAGTAAAGATAACAACTCCACCATCAAAACTACTATGGCTAAGCAATAAACTCGCTTTATATGCAGCATTTAATCCTGCTTTATCACCATCATAAGCTACTATAACTTTAGGATCACCTCGTTTTAATAATGGCAAATGATCAGCAGTAAGTGCTGTACCCAAAGTAGCAATCGCATTTGAAAATCCAGCTTGATGCAACATAATTACATCAAGATATCCTTCAGTAACGATAACTGTTTTTTGTTTATATATCATCTCTTTTGCAAGATTATACCCATATAAAAGTCGTGATTTATTAAAAAGTTTTGTTTGAGGAGAGTTGACATATTTTGCATTATGTCCTGAGATAGTTCTTCCCCCAAATCCTACAATAGCACCATTTATAGTGTAAATTGGGAAAGTGATTCGCTCAATAAATCGTGAATACAATCCACTTTGCCCAGTATCAATAATCCCAAACTCTTTGGCATCTGCAAGATTTAAAAAGCTTGTTTTTAAAAAGTTGATCGTATCATTTGAACTACTCGCATACCCGATCTCAAACTTTTCTATAGAAAAATCTGAGATTCCTCTACTTTTTAGATATTTGAGTGATTCTTCATTGTGTGTTAAAAGTTTTTGGTAGTGTTCATTGACTCGTTGGATAATTGATGAATCAATTTTTTTAAAATTATTGTCATATTCTAAAGAGACATTTGACATAGTAGCTAGTTTTTCTAACGCTTCGGGATAAGAAAGTTTATCATATTCCATCACAAATTTGATACTATCTCCACCGACACCACATCCAAAACAATGATAAATTTGTTTTGCAGGACTCACCACAAATGAAGCAGTTTCTTCACCATGAAAAGGACAGCACGCCTTAAAATTCGCACCTGATTTTTTGAGTTCAATAAATTGTGAAATCACATCAACAATATCAAGGTGGGACTTTAAGTTTTCAATTGATTCTTTTGTTATCATTAGAGTAATCATACTCTATTAATCTTTTGTAACAATTAAAAAAATTACATCTTCTTGATATAGATTAAGAATCAAAGTTTCAAAAAATGTTATGATACTGCTATGATATATTTAACTATAAAACTCATTCACATTTTTTCTGTCTTTATCTATGCTGGTTTTCTTTTTACTGATAATCTCTTTTTATCTAAAATGAAAAATGATCTATCCACTGAAGATCATTCTCGTATTCGAGAATATTTTATGCAATATGTTCGTAAAATTGTACCAAAAGCACTTCTTTTAGCAGTTGCATCAGGAATATATCTATTTTATATAAACTTTGGTACCATTAATGAAAATGGACTGACAAATTTTCAAATACTGCTGGGTATAAAAGGATTTTTGGGATTATGGCTTGGACTACGAGGAGTTTTACAAGTGTTTTTTAAGATACAACCTTTAGTATTCAAAAGTCATATTTTCCCATTTGCACTAGTGATTATTATAATCTTTTTGTCTCAAATGATGTATAGTATTTAGCTTTCATCACAGCATACAGATACAGTGTAATCATTATTTTTGTATCTCATATCACAAATTAAAATTGAAAAGGGAAGTTTTTTAAGACAGAAAAAGCAACCTAACTCGGTCATATATATAGTTATAAACTACAGTAAAAACCAAAACAAAAAGTACAAAACCAATATCCAGTATAAAAGCATCAATATAACCTATTTTTAAATAATAAGAGATAATAGGAAGAGTTGGAAACAATAAACCAATCTCAAAAAGTATTGCATGGATAGCTCTTGTTTTAAAAGTTCTATCTTCTCTAGGTCCTGTAACATACTTATCAAAAATCAAATTATAGATAAAGTTCCAAATCACAGCTACAATTGTAATTGTGATTGCAAGACTAAAAGCGGTAGTTGTACCACTAGTTGTCACAAATTTAAGCACAAATGTGAAAAGTACTACTAGTATAACCTCAAATAGTACAGAATGTATCACTCTTTCTTTAAAACTCAAACTTTTTACTCCTTCTATATTTTTCAATTAAAATATATTGATAATTTTGCGAAGATTATACTATAAATAGATTGAGAGATCACTATCAGCACTATGGGATATGAATTGGTGAAATCAATTCAAAAGTTGTATATTTAAATAAAAAGTAATTGAAAAAATTGTATGAAGTCTATATTTAAAAGATTTATTGAATGGTGCAGATGAGGAGATTTGAACTCCCACGCCGTTAAGCACGAGCCCCTCAAGCCCGCGTGTCTACCATTCCACCACATCTGCATTTTGTAGGTTGAAATTGTAGCGAATAAAGCATACAAATAACTTAAAACTAAACAGTTTTATGAAAACCTTCTAAAAAAACTCGTTTGTAATAGTACGCAACCCCTAAAAATCCTACTCCTAGTAAGATAGATATGATATCCAAAGAGACAAAGGAAGCCATAATCCCTATGAAAAATGTAGTCAAAACATTGGCAGTCATAAAAACCATCTCATTGTATGCTAGAACTCTTCCTAGATATTTCTTTTCAACTTGATCTTGAAGTATCGCATAACTGTATGACCAGATAGTTGTTGTTGCCATTCCTGTTAGAAACATACCTACTAAACCTAAGTAAAAATTGTTTTGTATCAATGCCCAGATGATGATCGAAAGTCCTTGTGCTATAAATACATACAACATTCTCTCTTTTGTAATCCAGTTACTTATAAATAATGGTCCTATCATCAAAGCAAACGCTCTCATAGCATTTGTGATCCCTATAGCCAATGGTACTGCTAACACAGTTTTATACTCATAATCAGCCAACAATGTCACAAGTGTATCAAAAGCGGTCAATCCTACACTTGCGTGTAAAAGCATATAGTGTATAAGATGTTTATTTTCTTTGATGTAGGTGATCCCATCTTTTATAGAGTTCAATATATTTTTATGGAACTTTTCAACCTCTACATTAAAATGAATTTGACTCAATATAATCAACGCAGCTATAAAAAACACACTATCAATAAGAAAGGATATCTTCACTCCAAAAATACTCACAACAATACCACCAATAGCCATACCAGCGGTAAAAGTAAATGACCAGATAATAGAATGTATCTCATTTGCTTTTACCAACGCTTCACCACTTAAAAGGCGGGGTAAAAGTGTCATCTCTGTTGTGAAAAATATCGAAGCACTTCCCATACGAATAAAAAGAAATATCAACAATAACCACACATCATCTAAAGAGTTGATCAATAAAAAGCTTAATGTCATCGTAAATTCGACAAACAAAAGTACGGTCATCAGTTTTTTGACTTCAAATCGATCAACGATAGATCCACTAAATGCAGATAAAACAATACCAGGAATAAGATGCATAGCAGTAACAGATGCGACAAGAAGTGGTGATGCACCAAATTTTACAAGCATAGAATAGATAGCAACATTTGAAAACCATGCTCCAAAATATGCTATAAACTGCACCGCTGATAGTTGTCGGAGAACCTTATGAGTTCTTAAAAGTTCTCTGTATGTCAAAGTATTATTTAAATTCTATTTTAACAAGAGTAGAAAATTTTGTAGCAGATGGTACGATGATTTCACATTTGTATGATGAAATATGTATGGTGTCTGCAACTTTATTGAGTTTTGAAATTTTTAAGTCTGTTTTTTCACCATTAAGATAGATATCTTTTGTTTGTATCTCATCAGCTGTATTTATAGGGATAAAAAATTCCAGTTTACCAGCACTCAAATCCATACTAGAATATAAAGAAACTCCAGGAGTAACATAATCACCAATTTCAACAGCGATATCATAAATATAATTATTCTTTTCGTGTAGCTCTTTTTTGATAATCTGATCTTTTAAAGTAGCAATTTGTGTTTCAAGATCAGCAATAGATGATGACATATTAAATATTTTTACTTTTTGATTATCTTTGTCAAACTGAGATTTTGAAGATACTTTTTGAAAACTTTTTAAGATACCCTCTTCTATTTTTAAAATTGCTTTTAAATTTTCTAGTTTTATTTGAGACTGTTTTAAATTTTCTTTATCTATTACCGCATCAATTTTGATGATAGTAGAGTTATTTGCTTGTTGTGATTCTATTGCATTATTAATATAAATAACTTGGCCACTTACTGAAGATTTTACATTGTAAGTATTGATTGGATTAAGTTTTGCATAGTATTCGTTGGCAAAACTTATTGAACTCAACAGTAAAAATGCACCTATAACTTTTTTCATTTTGATTCTCCAGTATTTATTGGCCGAAATATATCATCATTTATCTTTATTTTTAGTTTAATTTTCTGATTTGATCGATTTAAAAAGTTTCCTATATATTCATTTCCTTTATATGTAATCAAAATATCTTTATACATAAGAGAAGTTCCATCATATTCAAATCGTACTAAAATATCAGATAATTGATGATCTGTCATAAAATCATCTCTGATACTTTCATGAATAAATAATTCCACCTCTTTTTTTTGAAATTTTTCTACACCATAAATATCTCTACTATTAAGGTTTGCTTTGAGTAAATTTACCTCATCATCATATACGATATCACTAAAAACTGGTTTCCCATACACAATTTTAAATGCTTTATTTACGCTTTTTGCAATAACGGGATATAAGTTCTCATCTTTTTGATAAAACTCTTCCAGGGAATTGAGTTTTCCATTATAAAATCCAAGTTTCCCTCGATACTCCTCATCAATTCGTATTTGTTCTTCTGCTCTACTTTCAGTAATTGCTTTTAATCTTTGAATATAACTAAAATACTGTTCATATTTTACTGGATCCAAAGTCGCACCATCATCCGCAAGCTCTCTTTTTATAGGCACAGGTGGTTTTACATTTTCCAATGAAACATTTAAAAAATGATTCGCCATTACATTGAGTTTTTCATTTGCAGATAAAGAGTCATATGGATTTGTAATCGCAAATAGATAAAAAGGAATAAAAAAAGATATAATTATTTTTTTCATCATATATCTCGCACACATCGTATATAGTTTTTGTCACTTTTACTTACAGGTACTATTTTACCTATGTCAAAATCAACTCCCCAAATCATCTCAGAGTTTTCAACAAAAATCGAATTTGTTGTGTATATCTTTTTTTGTATATATTGGAACTCTTTTGCTACTGGAGTTTTATTCGTCACATCTATAATCTTTACTACCTCATCGATAGTAGGAGCTCTCCAATCAATATAACCATTTAAAATAATATGCTCACAATACACTTTTGCACTTACAAATGTTTCAAGATGTTGAGTAACCTCATTATTGTCTTGCCACATCAATTTATTTTGACTATCAACAACAATATTTTCACTTTGATCATACTCAATAGCCTGTAAAGAAGAGACGAATAAAAGTACACTTAATATTCTATAAATCAATAATCACCTTCTTTCGTAGAGAGGTCTCTAACACATCTGATATTATATTGTACTAAATCCGAAGTGATATCACTTTTACCATATTTAAAATCAACAAACCAGTTTTTGTCTTTTTCTAATACACTCACTGTAGATGTCCAGTATTGGGAAGACTCTATCTTCGTAACAATATCTTTACTTGCAGGATTTGATTTACTGAAAGCAATAAGAGTAATCATCTCTTCATAAGTAGGAACTCTCCAATCTTTTCTTTTTGCAAGAGTAAGATCTTTACAATAAAATTTTAACTCTAACCTATTTAATTTTAATTTTTTAGTATCTTTATCATCTTGCCACATCAAAGCATCCTGAACAAAAGCTACATCCCTTACACTCGTAATCTTCTCTTTTTTCTGCTCAGCCAATAAAAAATGGTATTTATCTACTTCTTGAGGATATCTCCTATCGACATAATTTTTAAAAATATTTTCTATTTCTTCTTTATTTATATCAGTTTTAGTGGTTTTACCCCAACTAAACTCTACCGCATATAAGGATAAATGAGTTACAAATAAGTATAGTATTATATTTCTAATTTCAAATCCTTTTCTAGTAGTTTTTTAAGTGTTTTCAATAAAGCAATTTTTTCATTTTTATACTCTTGCATAGAAAGATTTTCTAATTTATAAATGATTTTATCCAATTTTTCATCAATATTGATATAAACAACAAGCATCTTAAACAATTCATCAGAAGTTTTCGCTTTTTTTAACCGCTTATACAATACACTCTCATCCTCTTTGTTCACTCTCTTTTTTAAATACCAAAACAGACCCATCACTATAATAGTAAATAATACTCCCAAGATAAAATAGAGTATTTTCTCCACAAGTGGTGTTTTGATCAGTTCTTTAGTTGGTACATTCGCTATCTTTTCTTGTGTATCGACTGAGCTTACTTCTAGAGTTTTTTTCTCTACAACTTGCCCATTTACTCTGATATCATAACTTTTCGTTCGTATAGTTTTTACTTCTGATGTTTTTTTATCAAAATATCGTATCTCTATAGCTGGTATAGTAAAATCATCTTGACCTACTATCGAGTATGCTTTTGTATATTTTCCACCATATAAATTGTTTTGAATATTATATTCTTTTTGTGATGGATTGTCATAGATAGTTGTGTTTGGTATATCCAAAATCACTTCATCTAGATCATCGAGATTTCCTCTCCCTTCTATACTTAGTTTATAAGAGACAGCTTTACCCTGCATAACAGAGAGTTTATCAACAGTTGAAGAGATGTTAAAGTCCCCTATCAGATTGATACTATTGGGAAGTGCTTTTAGATTAAGCTCTATGCTATTTGAATACACTGGCGTTGTTTCAGTAGGAGTTGAAAGATAAAAACTTCCAGCTGAACTATTTTTCATAGTGGTTACATCGATTCTCACACTTGAGAGATCAATTTTTCCACTTTTTTGAGGAAAAAGAAGATATTTTATCTCTTGTATCTCATATATGGGATCTATGTTTTGTTGCTTTTGTGTTTGTAGCTCTTTTACCCAAAAGTTTTCAAAAGCAGGCTTTTTTAAATCTAAGTTTACTATTTGCAAATCTTTTTTATATTGAAATCTCAGTGTAAACTCTACAGCTTCCCCTACAAATACTTCTTTCTTATCTACAGCAATAGAGAGATCATAGAGATCAGATTTTGTTTTGGTTACTTCGAGCATCTTAATAGTTTTGGCTTTTGTTTTTTCGATTTTATTATCGATAATTATTTCAAAAGATGGTATGTTTATATCTTTTGTACCCACAAGAGCATATCCTTGTATAAGCTGAAAACTTCTTTCACCATTTCGTATGGTTGTATGCTGTGAAGTTCTTGTTTTCTGCACTGGAACTCCATCTATATCTGTGATCTCGGGAATTTTGATCTCTTTTCCTGATGCAATAATAGTAAAGTTTACAACATCACCTTTGTAAAAACGCTCAGGAGATTGTAATACAACAGCAGCATTTGCTATACTAGCTGTCAAAAATATACTTATAATTAAGATCAATTTACCAAGGCTGTGTTTCATCGTATTTACTCTCTTTATTTGTTTGTACTTTTTGTAAATATATAGGAGTTTGTTGATTTTGCAACAGCTCCATCCATTTTTTTTCTTCCCTATCGCTCAATTCATTTTTTTTGTTTTGCATTTGATTTTCTGATTGACTATTTTGCTTTTCTTGTTTTGGAGCTCCTTTTGTTTCTTTACTTTTTTTCTCTTGCTTTTGCTTGTTTTCTTCGTTCTTTTTTTGTTTATCTTTATTTTTATTTTGTTTCTTGTTCTCTTCTTGGGCTTCTTTATCTTTCTTCTCTTTTGAAGAGTGGTCATCTTCGTTTTCACTCTTTGATTTTTTATCATCATGATTCTCTTGATTTTTATCTTGTTTCTCGTTCTTTTTCTGATTTTCTTTATTCTCTTTGTTGTCTTTTTCTTTATCTTGATTTTCTTTGTTGTCTTTTTCTTGCTTTTGCTTTTTCTCTTCTAAAGCTTTTTTTACTCTTTCTAAATTTTCTTGAGTCTCTTTATCGTGTGAAAGCTTCAAAGATTTTTCATACATCTCTTTTGCTTTTTCTAACTCATTTATTTTTACATAACTATTTCCTAGATTATGTAGTTTTTGAGCCTCTAGCTTTTCATCTGTTGTGACTATTTGACTATACAGATCGATCGCTTCTTGATATTTTTCTTCTTTATACAAAGAGTTTGCAAGATTGTATAATGATTGATTGTTACTATTCACTTTTCTGTAATTATCACTTGCTTTTCCATACTCTTTTTTTTCATATAATTCATTTGCTTTATCTATATGCTCAAAATTGAAAGTATACGCATAACTATTTGTAGGAACAAAAGAAAAACTAACAGCTAGAAAAAGGAGACTCAAAATACTTTTTTTCTTTTTAGTAGGCAAAGAGCTCAATGCAATCAGTAAAAAGAACAATCCCAAAGCCAAAGGATAATAAAAAAGTTCAGTATAGATAGTAACTTTTTGGATATTGAGCTCCTCTTTTTTTGACTGGATATTTATTCTATTAAGTATTGCATCTACATCTGTATCATCAAGTGTGTAGTCGATATATCCTCCACCACTTTTCATACTTAAGTTTTTAAGTGAATTGTTCAGTTGTACTGTTACGATATCTCCGTTTGTATTTGTAACATATCCATGTTTTTCAGGAATTGGTCCACCCTCTTTTGTAGCGATTCCTATACTATATATTGCGATGTTATTCTCTTTTACAAAATCCAGCTCATCTTCATACTCATCTGTATTTCCACCATCACTTAGGATGATAAGATTTTTGACTTTAAAATCATCAAGCATATATCTTGTTGCTTCTAGTGTTGAGAAGATATTTGATCCATTGATAAGATCAAGATTTGTATCAAGATTATTAATGATGTATTTCAATGAAACAAAATCCTCAGTCACAGGAGATAATATAAATGAATCTTTTGCAAAAAGTACTACTCCAATAGTTGTATTTGTAGCTTTTTCGATAATAGCTTGGAGTTTCTTTTTTGCAAGCGAGATTCTATTTGGATAGATATCTTCTACTAACATAGAGTTTGATACATCAAGTGCGATCACCATCGGAATAAGAGTTTGTTGTATATCCTGCTCTTTTTTATTCATCACAGGTCGAGCAAGGGCAATGATAAATAAAAATAACACTATAAAATAAAAAATATTTCGAGTATTTTTCCCTAAAAAACTATTCCCCACCCGTAGTTTATCGAGTATATCTTTTGAAAAATATTTTTGTACTGTACTTTTTGAAGTGAGAATTAAGATAAATAACACAACTAAAGGGATCATCATCAAAAAAACCACATTTGGATATAGAAACTGCATCTACTCCCTTTCTCTTTTATTTTTAAAATAGACAAAAAAGAGTAAAGATAAAAAACTCACTAAAAGTGGATAAAAGAAATAATACTCTTTTACGATGATTTTATTTTGTTCTATTTCACTTTTTTCTAGATTATCAATAGTGTTATATATCTCTTCTAAATCATCTTTAGTAGCAGCCACAAAAGAGTGACCATCATTGGCATTTGAGAGTTGCTTTAAAGTATAAGTATTAGCTCGTCCTATTGAGATAGTATATATTTTGATATTATATTTTTTTGCAAGTTTAATTACCACACTTAGAGGAATAGTACTTGCTGTATCTTCCCCATCGCTCATAGCAATGATCACTTTTGATTTTGTCTCTTTTTGTTTAAGTATATTAATAGCTGTAGCGATACTATTGACAAGAGCTGTTTGCTCTCCTACTATTCCTATATTTAAATTTTCTATTATTTTTGTTTGTGCTTTTTTATCATAACTTAAAGGTGATGCAGTCATCACAGATGATCCAAAAACTACGATACCGATATTGTCATTGCCTCTTTTTACAATAAAATCATTGACAATTTCTTGAACAACTTCCCATCTATTTTGATCTCTATTTTCACTATTAAATCCTCGTTCTCTCATCGATCCACTTGTATCTAAAGAGAGAATCATATCAATACCATCTTTTTTATTTTGCACCACATCAAGCTCTTTAATAGGAGAACTCAAAGCAATAACAGCACATATTATCGCAACCCATTTTAATGCCGAACTGTAAGTTTTTTGTATATTTTTGGAACTCTCAAAAATCTCAAGATGAGGCATATAGTATGATTCTACTTTTGCTTTACAGTATTTACTACATAGCATAAATACAAGTATGATTATAAAAAAATACGGATACTCAAATCTAATCAACAACAAACTATTGAACATCTAAAGTCTCCAAGAATATTCTATATTTATTCTTTATATTAGGACTTAGCTCTTTAGTGATATTTTTTTTGTATTTATAGGAAGAAAGCTCCTCATTGAGTTCTTCAAAAAGTCGTATTTGTCGTTCATCTTTTGCGAGTAATTGCCCATATTTAGAAATAGTATATGCAGCATTTTTTGTATCATTTAGATCAGTTTTTTGAAGGTTTTCATACCAAGTAGATTCCAAAGATTTTTCTTTTGGTTTCAAGAAAGTATAGAAAAAATACACCCCTATACAGATTATCATCAAAACAAGACAAACTAAACCATAATAGATAAAGATGCTTATATCGGGTATTTCAACAATGGGTTTTATATC
>JBASAI010000266.1:0-4695 GCA_049650525.1 Arcobacteraceae bacterium | reverse complement strand
CCCTAGGGGTAACAGCGCAATTAACAGGGTGAGTTCATATTAATCTGTTAGTTTACGACCTCGATGTCGACTTATAATAAGTTTAAGTGCAGAAGCTTAAGTTAAATGTTTGTTCACCATATAGTTTTTTACGTGAGTTGGGTTAAGAACGGGGTAACTTAGTTTGGATTTTTTCTTTAAGTTTATTTTTTATTAGTACGAAAGGAATTTAAAATTAATATGAATTTGTGATATGCCAGATAAATGGGAAATATTGATAATATTTTTATGTATATATATACTGTCACATTTGTTTCTTAGTTTTGAATCTTCAGTTTTTATAAGGGTCCCTATAGGTTTATTTATCGTATTGTTGTTATTAGTTTTTATGACAAAGATTCTTTCTTTTTTTGATTATAAATATTTAATCAATTTGTTGAGTTATCACTTTTATAGTTTTTTTTTTCCTGGTTCATTGATGTTAATTGTTTTGTTTTTTTTTATTATATTTATAAATGTATATGGCTTAATTCCCGGTACATTTTCTCTATCTAGCTTACCTTTAATAAGTCTTAGAATAGGTCTTATTATGTGGAGAAGAGGGTATGTTTATTGTCTGTCTAAAAATTATAATAGGTGTATTAGTCATTTTTTACCACAAAGGGCTCCTATATTCTTAAGGGTATTGTTGGTTTGGATTGAGATTTTGAGTTGGATTTTTCGACCTTTATCTTTAAGAATTCGTTTAATGGCTAATATTACTGCTAGACACTTATTGATATTTTTATGTGGGAGTGGGGTTTTCTTCTCTAGGAGTTTCTTCCCATTGGTTGTTGTATTTTTACTGGCTTTAGCAATTCTTGAAGTAGGTGTTTCTTTTATTCAATCTTATGTTTATCAGTTGCTTTTAAGCTTATATATGATAGAGAGGTTGGAATAAATTCTATATTTACATTAGTTTAAGTAAGTGTAGTTAAAATATAATATCATGTTTTCATCATGAAGTTCTGTGGCGCTTATTTTGTTAGGTTGAATTTCTCGTTGACTTATGTCTACAAATCATAAGGACATTGGTACTTTGTATTTTATTTTTAGAATTTGGTCAAGATTTATTGGTACTGGAATAAGTGTTTTTATTCGTTTAGAATTATCTCAAGTAGGTCAAGTGGTTAGAGATAGGCAATTGTATAATGTAATTGTAACTGCTCACGCCTTTGTGATGATTTTTTTTTTTGTTATACCTATGATAATTAGGAGGTTTGGTAATTGGTTATTACCTTTAATAGTGGGGAGTCCAGACATGGCTTTTCCTCGATTAAATAATATAAGTTTTTGACTATTGCCCCCTGCTTTGTTCTTTCTTTTTAGAAGTTCTATAATTGAGAGTGGAGTTAGGACTGGGTGAACTGTTTATCCTCCCCTTTCTAGAAACTTAGCTCATTCTAGAGCTGCTTTGGATTGTGCTATTTTTTCTTTACATTTGGCTAGAGTGTCTAGTATTTTAAGATCTCTTAACTTTATGACTACTTTGTTTAATATAAAGGTAAAAGGTTGGGGACTTTTTTCTATATCTTTGTTTTGCTGGACTGTATTGGTCACTACTATTTTGTTACTATTATCTTTACCTGTTTTGGCAGCCGCTATTACTATGCTGTTGTTTGATCGAAATTTTAATACTTCTTTTTTTGACCCGTCTAGAGGGAGGGATCCTGTTTTATATCAACATTTGTTTTGATTTTTCAGGCATCCTGAAGTTTATATTTTAATTTTACCTGGGTTTGGTATGATTAGTCATGTTATTACTTTTTATAGTAATAAAGATTTAGTTTTTAGGTTTTATAGAATAGTTTGGGCAATCATCAGAATCAGATTTTTAGGTTTCTTAGTATGGGCTCACCATATGTTTACCGTAAGAATAGATGTTGATTCTCGAGCATATTTTACTGCTGCTACTATAGTTATTGCCGTTCCTACAAGAATTAAAGTTTTTTCTTGAATAGGAACCTTGATGGGGGCCAAAATTATTTGAAAGCCTAGTATATATTGAGTTGGTGGTTTTCTATTTTTATTTACTTTAAGGGGGTTAACAAGAATTGTTTTGTCTAACTGTAGTTTGGATTTAGTTTTGCACGATACTTATTATGTAGTTGCTCATTTTCATTATGTTCTCTCTATGAGAGCTGTTTTTGCTATTTTTGCTAGAATTACTCATTGATTTTACTTGTTTTTTAGGGTCTATATGAAAGATGAATTAGCCATTGTTCAATTTTGGATTATGTTTTTAAGAGTGAATTTAACTTTCTTCCCTCAACATTTTTTAAGACTATCAAGAATGCCTCGTCGATATAACGACTACCCCGATTTTTATTTATTTTGAAATGTTGTTTCATCAATTAGATCTTTAATGAGCGTAGTAAGAATTGTTGTTTTTTTAGGGATCATTTGAGAAGCTTTTGTATCTAAGCGTGATATTTATAAGGTTGAATCTAGTATTTTTTTTGTTGAGTGAGTTCATAGGTGTCCTCCTCCTAGTCATACTTGAATGGAGGGTCCTGTTTATAATTATTAAAAGATTATATAGTTAAATTTATAATAAGCAGCTTGAAACTGCTAGTTGGTTTAGGGCCTATTTCTATTGTTTTTTAGATTAGATTTTTTTTTTTTTTTTTTTGTTAGGTTGTGTTTCTTTTTAATTTTTCTGTTGTTGAATTCCTCTTATATAAATATTATTGGGGGTATTTTGTTTTTTAGTGATTTGGTGTTTTTTTATATATTCTTTAGCAGATCTTTATTAATAGGCTTAATTTTCATAATAATTTATTCGGGAGGAATCTTATTATTAATTCTATATGTTAGTGCTATACTGAGGGATTACGAAGTTCGGGCTCCATTTAAAAAAAATTTTTTCGTCCTTATTATTCTAATTAGGTTTTTAAATATAGGTTTGTTTGAAGGTTATAATTTCTTCAGTCTATTCATGCAATATACCTTCGGAAGCCTATATATGGTTTTTTGTTTGACTTGTTTGGGTTTAAGCTTGATTTCTTTGTTGAACCTATTATTAAATAAGCATTATTAGTAAATTGTAGTTTAATAAAATATTATATTTTGAGTATAAAGTTAGTTTAAAAGATTCTGTTTGAAATAGTAGTTTAATTAAAAATTTTTGGTTTCGGGTCTTAAGATTCTTCAGTGACTATTTTTTTGCCTCAGCTAAATTTTCTTTCTTTCTTTGTTGAATTTTCTTTTTTCTTAGTAGTTTTCTTTATAATGTCAAATTTTATAAAAAATAGAGTTTTGAAAAAGCTCAGAAAAATCTTTTTGATTTCTTTATGTTAATATGGCAGAGAGTTTATGCGGAAGTTCTAAGATCTTTTTACGGGAAAGTCCCTATTAATTTTGTTAGTGTCTTTTTTTTTTTTATTTTTTTTAAGTAGTTTTATTATTTTGTTTTTTTTTTTATTATGCTTGCAAATTTTTATGTGGAAATTAACAAGCTATAAATTATTAGGTAATGTTTTTTCAATTTATAAATTCGTAATCATTAGAATAATTATTTTTTTTGAAATTTTTTTTTTAAGTTTCGTTAGATTTAATTTAGATTTCTTCTTGGAATTTAATTTATGGTTCAATTACAGATTTTTATTAACTTTCGATGTTTATTCTACTATCTTTTTTTTTTTTGCTATAGTAGTTTCTTGATCAATTATACAATTTGGCTTGGATTATATAGTCGATGAAAACGGGGTAGGTAGTTTCCTCTTGTTTTTACTAATTTTCCTGATGTTAATGTTTGTTTTGGTTTTTTCTGGTAATTTCTTCATCCTTTTTGTAAGATGGGAAAGAGTTAGATTAATATCATTTGTTTTAATTTCTTGGTGGAGAGGACGTTATGAAGCTTCTTCCAGGTCTATGCAGGCTGTTTATTATAATCGAGTGGGGGATGCGAGATTAATAATATTTTTGTGTTACTCTTTAGTTTGGAGAAACGGACTTATGATCCTTAATGACCACATGGCAAGGTTGTTGTTCTTAATATTTTTATTAAGGGTTATTGCTAAATCTTCTCAACTAATGTTCCATCCCTGGCTTCCTAATGCTATGGAGGGTCCTACACCAGTCTCTTCACTATTACATTCTTCTACTATAGTTATAGCTGGGGTTTATTTACTAATACGGACTTTATGTTATTTCGAATATGCAAGTTTAGTATTCTATTTTAGAATGTTAACTTGCTTATTGGGGGGAGTTATTGGTATAAGTCATGCCGACTTTAAAAAAGTAGTAGCCTACTCTACCACTAGTCAATTAAGATTCATAATAATAATCCTGAGAGCTGGCTGGTCGTGGTTATGTTTGCTTTACATAATAATTCATGCTTTTTTTAAAGCTATGATCTTTATAATAAGTGGTGTAGTAATTCATATGTCTGGAAGAATTCAAGACTTTCGCCACATATTTAGTTCTTTACTCATTAACAAAATAATATATTATTTTTATTTTGTAGGGGGAATTGTTATAATAAGGTTTCCTTTCTTATCCGCTTTCTGGATAAAAGATATAATCTTAGAAAGGTTAAGGAGAAGTTATTTAGGTATTCTAACTTGATTTTTCTTTTTTTTTTGCATTATGTTGACGGGTCTTTATAGCCTACGACTATTTTTCAGAAGATTTCTACAAAACTTGGTGGTTAATTGTAAGGTTATAATATTAAAG
>JBASAI010000265.1:0-7317 GCA_049650525.1 Arcobacteraceae bacterium | reverse complement strand
CTGTATCAGCATCCATTTCAATTGTATATGCAACACCATCAATAGTTAATGTAACACCACTTCTCTCAATGTTTTCTAAAGGCATAGTATCATAATCAGTAGCATCTTGATCTAATAACCAGTAGTTAGCTTGAGAAGTACTTGTTGTTTTACCAGCTAATAAATAATCTTCGTCAAAGTATACTGTCAAATCAGAATCAACTTCTGTATGATCCATAGTAATTGTTAATGCTTCTGTATTTCTAGCATCAGCAAAGTCACCTGAATCAGTAAGAGTAGTTAAGTTGTCAATAACTAAATCACCATCTGATTGTAATGAACCGATAGAATTTAAACCGTCCATGTTTTTAGCGTCAACAGTTACAGTAGCACTATCATCAATGTTATTTAATGTTACATTTTCGATGTCTGTTGTATGTGGAGCAATATTGTTGTTAATATCAGAAGTTGCACCAACAAATTCTTGTACTAATTCAGCATAAAGTGTATCTGTACCAGCTCCACCATCTAATTTATCAGCTGTTGAAAGTGAGTTTGCAACTGCACCTGTAAATGAATTTTGTTCGATGTATGCGTTGAATGTATCAGCATCATCTGTACCATTTGAGTTTTCGTCATTTCTGTCTGTTCTTAGTCTTATTTATCTTATAAATGATATAATAAAGTATAAATATATAAAGGAGCAGATTATGCAAATTGTTAACTTTACAGAAGCATCTACAAATTTAAATGCAATCTTTAACAAAGTATACTTTGATAGCGAAGAGGTAGTAATGCATAAAGAGAATGGACAAAATGTCGTTATGATTTCATTCGAAGAGTATAACTCTATGAAAGAAACAAGTTATTTATTCTCTTCACCAAAAAATAAAGAACATCTAGTAAGCTCTCTACGAGAACTGAGATCTGGCAATGGTGTACAAAGAGATATTATAGAATGAATCTGATATGGAGTGATAGCTCTTGGAATGATTACCTCTATTGGAATCAAACCGATAAGCAAATATTTAAAAAGATTAATGCTCTTATAAAAGAGATTAAGCGAACACCATTTGAAGGAACAGGTAAACCTGAACCTCTTAAATATGAACTGGCAGGTTGTTGGTCAAGAAGAATTAATCATGAACATCGTCTTGTTTATGAAGTAACAGATCAAGGTATATTTATTATCTCTTGTAAATATCATTACTAATTTTAACACTCCCCACAAAAATTGTATTTGTTAATAAGCTAAGCTAGGGTATCTCTACCCTGCTCGTTTAGTCCTCCCCACATTATTACTACTCTTATACTTTGCAATATACCTAAGCAATGTTGAGCGCCCTACTCCAAACCGATTAGCAACTTGAGAAGATGTATTGTACTTCTTCAGTTCCAATGCTTTTAGTATCTTCTTTTGGTTTAGCTTGGGAGGTCTTCCTAGCCTTTTCCCTTTCTCTTTCGCTCGATAGATTCCAAATGCTTGTTTCTCTTTGCGTAAGTCCTCTATAAACTCTTTTAAATAGTAAAGCAATTCATCCATTGAGTAAGTTTGATTTGAGCTGTATTGTTGTTCTATGGCTTCAAGAATGACTGCTTTATCTTGTAATGTTTTCATCACATTTAAGAGATGTTGAACACTATGTGAAAGTACAGATAATCTTGTTACAACGAGGATATCATCTGTAGTTATAGATTCTATTGCTTCAGCTAACTTCACTCTACTTTTGTATTGTATATTGTTTGCTGGTTCAATATACAGTTTTGTACACCCTTGGGCTATAAGAAGCTCAGACTGTTCTTCTGTTTGTTCTTTTGTGGTTTGTTTTATGTAGCCTATTCTCATCGTATCATCGCTCCTTTGATATCATCATCTGTTGGTTTGATATATCCCATTGTGGTTTTTACATCACTATGACCTATGAACTTAGAGATGATTTTTGCATTGATACCTTTGGCTCCCATTTCGCTTATTAATCCTTGTCTAAAACTATGACTTGTATATCCTGCTCCTAATATGTTTTTCATTACATCATTTACTTGTGCTATAAATGTAAGAGGATGAATACTTTCTTTTTTACTTTGATTACTTCCTTTTGTGATCACTTTGATTTGTAAGTCTGTATCAGCTGTAATTATAAATAGCTTTTTAAGCTGTTTTTGAAACTCATCACCTGCAAAGAGTTTTCGTTCTGATTTTGTTTTGGGTAAGAGCAACTTTGTTTCTGCATTTTCTAGCAGCTCTTTTATATGTGATAAGTTCATCTGTTGCAGTTCATTTAATCTTAGACCTGTAAAGTACAGAATCGTAAATGCTCTGAGTAGATTTTGTTGTGTGTTCGCTCGAAGTGATTCATCTCCTCTTATTGCATTGATGAGTTTTTTGTATTCTACTTCTGTAATTGATTCTTTAATTCGTTTGAGTATTGTTCTCTTGTTTTTTACTTTCATATCCTTTTCCTTATAATGTATCTTTGTAATGGTGTGTTTTATGGGGTTTGATTTGTACTGTGAGAGAAAGAGAGGCTTTAAAGCCTTTAGGTAGGGGAAACCTTATAAACTACTACAGTTTATAAGGTTGGTAAGATTGAAGTTATTCAAACTCTACAATCCAATTTCCTTTGTTGGTTATGACTTCAACTTTGATTAGATTACATTTGCTTGTATATCCAGCTTTGACTTTGTGTCCATAATATAAAGTTGTTGGAAAGCTTCTTTGTGTAATTGCTGTCATTTTACAATTACCATTATTTGCTATTACATCTTCAATAGTAACTTCATCTGTAACTGCAATAACTTCTACTACAGGAACACTAAGCGTATATCCACCCCAATCATTTGTGAGTGTTTTTGCTTCTACTCGTATTGGTGATTGTTCTGGTGTTTTCTCACTACAACCATTTAATCCTATTATTGTCATTAATACTAATGCACTTGTAAGTAATCTTTTCATCTGTTTTATCCTTTTAATGTTTGTTGTATGAGTTATAAGGAATCTCCTTAACCTCAAATGCCGATACTTTTATATATCCTTCCATGATCTCACTACTTTCTAAGATTGTTTGTCTAATCTCTGTAACACTGAAACCTTTGTTCAATAATCCTAGCTCTTTTATCTCAAGTTTAAATGCCTCATATCCGAAACTCTCCCAAACTTCTAAAAGCCATTGTAATGTTTTTGTGGCAATCATATTATGAAACCTTTTTGATTTTGTATAACGATGTAGGTTTAAAGTGTAAATCTCTTTGAACTCCTAATCCCAAACTTCCTTTTACTTCTTGTATCTCTTTTAAAGAGAAATAACCTAGTTCACTTCCAAATGAAGATTCTACATACCCAAAGCAAATATCATCATCGATTGAGAGTTCTATTATGTACCAAGTCCATCCATCTATAAAAAGCTTTACATACGCTATAGGGTCTGTGTGTTCTTCTGTTTCATACAGTTTAGGAATTTGCTGTTTTATCTCTTGTGATATGAGTTCCATATTATTATTGCTTTATATAGGGTATTTGTTTAGTTTCATCATTAGGAGTATCTTCTTCTATTGTATCTTTAGGCTCATCGTCATAAAACAAGCTGGTTATCTTATCTTTGAGCTCTCTTCTAAACTCATCATCATGTACAAGTTTACCTGCTGCATATCCTGCACCACTGATTGCTACTATTCTTAATATTGTTCCTATCATCTTATTTTTCCATTTCATTATTTTTTAAGCCGCCTGTCTTACTGGCATATACCACGATTTAGATTGTCCATCCCATCTAAAGCCATTTTGTTTTATGATCTCTTTGTTTGCGAATACATTATCCCCCACTACAATTAAGTTATCTCCTTTTTGCATCACAACTAAACCTAAGTTTGTAAGTTGTATAAAATCTTGTTGATTCAAATGAGGTGTGCCTTGATTTGTGGATTGATTATATTGTGGTGGTTGATTTCTATTATTCGCTGGTATTTGTGTTGGTGCTGATTGATGAGTATTATGGTTCTTATCTTTACTATATAAACTATTTCCAAATTGATTCCCAAAACTTCTCAAGCTTCGTTTAAGTGCATCTGTTATTGCCTCTTTAGAAGCCCCCTCATGAGCATCAGCCAATGATTTAGAAATACCTGTTCCAAACCCTACATCTTCTCTTGAAACATCTTGTGTATGATTTTCATTATGAACTAAAATTTGTACTATTGCTTTATAACAAATGACAATGTTTTGGTTCTGATTTGTTTCTTGACTTACTTGTTCTAGTTTTGAGATTGTGTAATCCCAATGCCCAAACCCAAATATACGATTTGCTGTTTCTATTATGTCAAACCCTTCTAAATAAGAAAGCGTAACATTTCCTTTACTACGATTCTTGATTCTGTTATTTTCCAATGGGCTGTTGAGTGTTTCTAATTGTTTATTGTTAAACATATCTGTATCTCCTTTATGTTTGTTTGTATTGATTTAATTTATTCTTTTAGGTATACTATTGACTGAATGATGAATTTTGTCACACTCTGTCGTGATTACAGGGCGTACAGATTAAGGTAAGGGATTAATTACCCCTTACCTTTTTTTATGTCTGTGCGTCCAAAGTCGCGATAGAAGGAGGATAAAGTGGCAAGATTCATCATCATAATACTTTTGTTAGCAGTAATAGCTACCAAACTGTATTAGTAGACTTTGGGGAGCGGTCTTTAACTGCTCCCTCCTCCTAAACTATGCAACCTCTAAAGCTAATACTTCATCTTTTGATAAAAGTGTATTGCTATTAACGGCTGTTCTTCTTTTATTTATCTTCAGTCTTGCTGGTTTGCTTTTATTTACTGTGGTAACTTTTGTGTAGGCTTTGATGATATCAAGATATTCTCCTGCTTGATAGCGTTTATTTACTAAATCAATATCTAAAACTGTTTTTGTAAATCCTGCTCGTATTAACATCGCTTCATCTGTAACTTCTAATTGTGTTTGTTGTGAGTTTGTAGCTTTTGTGAGTGTTATAGAACTAATTCCTGCACCTTCTAATTTCTCTATTCCATATTCAGCAAATACAGTAGCTCCAACTTCTAGTGTGATATCTTTTGCAGATTTCAAATTCTTTTTGAGTTGTTGCATTAAAGTTATCTCTTCATCCAGTGAATCTATTTTATTATCAATGGCTGTGATGCTATATCCTATATAATCCCCTTTTCGTGTGAACTCCTTATCTGATTCTAAAATATCTTTAAACTCATCTTTGAGCCATTGGGTAGCTCCTAGTTTTACCTCTTGTACTGCTTTCTCAAAATTAAATCGTGTTGTTTTCATAGTGTGTAGCTCCTTTATGCTGCTATTTGATAATTTGGTTCTTTTATACTTGCAATTCGTTCTGCTATATTCCATACACCTTTATTAAGTTGGATATCTTTAGAAATAGATTTGATCTCTTTACTTGTAAATCTTCTGCCTGTTTCTTTATTTACTCCACTTACATTTCCTCTTATTAGGTTTTCTTGTATGATGTTCAAAGTGGTATAGAGATCATCTTTACAATCTTCAGCTCTAAGAGGAACTAACAAATCTTGATAATCAACTTCTAAGTGTTCTTCAAAGCGTAATGGAATAGTACTTTTAGCGAAGCTTTCTTTTTCTACTTGTGTGAGTTTGATATTTGAGAGTTGATGTAGTTTAATCATTAATGAAGATTTTACAGCTGTTATATTTGCTATTGCATTAGCAACATCATTTTCTCTATCTCCTAAGTGTTTGATTTTGTACGAATCAAATACATTATCAGAAAGTACTAATCCATTTGCACAAATGAAGCGATATATTCCAGCACTAATACTAAAACTTTTTGTTCTATCGTGGCTATTGAATAATAATAACTCTACTGCGTTTTCTTGTGGGTTTAGGAGGTCTTCAAAGTGTCTGAATCTTACATAGTGCTGTTGATATCCCTCTTTGTTTAAATCTCGTACAGAGGCTTCAGAAACGCTTACAGGATGCCAGTTATGTGAGATGATTTCATTGACCACATCTATAGTTTTTATAAAGTGGTATTTCTGTGTTGTTTCATTATGAGCTTGTTCTGTAAATAGTGTTGGGGCTAACTTTTTGAGTTGTTCTTGTGTTAATGGGTTGTGTGACATGGTTTATCCTTTTATCTGTTTAGTTTTCATTATTATCAAGTGTTTCTTTAATAATCGTGGCTGTTGCAATGATGATTGTTAGTACTGTACTTGGGGCTATCATCTTATGCTCCTTGTATTGGTAAATAATTTACATTGTTACTAGAATCTTGTTTGTAGTATAAAGATTCCATCTCTAAGTATTTTAGTTCATACTCTTTTGTTTGTTGTTGTTCTAGGGCTGCTTTGATTCTCATTTTAACAACCTTGATTTGATGAAGCTACTCTTGTTCCGTGGAAGAGTAATTATTCTCATATCTTCACTTACTATTGCTTGGATTATCTCATTGGATAGCGTGTAAAACTTTAATTCATTTTGTAGCATTACTGCTCCTTATTATTAATTTCAAAGCGTTAATACTTTGATTCAAATTGATAATATGTGAATGAAATGTGGTGGGGTTACAGGGAGATAAGTTCTTTATGAAAAAAAACATTCCCATAGAAGTCAATACGCACTAATTGAATTTGTTTGATGAAAGTTTCTACTATTGTGAGGTTTGGATTTATCTTAAAGTAAGATTGCTCTAGCTAGCGTATATAGCTCATTTTTTCCTTATCCATACAATTTGGATTCGTTAATTTCAAACTGCTTCTGTGATGGATTACGGATGTAATAATGTTAGATTTATTCATAGACTGAAAGTTAAATCCATTATGAAGAAAGAAGCTATACCTCAAATATTTTAAACTATCTACAAGCCATTAACAGTCAAATTAATAGTTGTGATAGTTTGATTACTCTTTTTGCCTCTTATGCTCTTTATAGGGCTATTTTGAGCTATATTTCTAAGAATACAACACAAGAATATTTAGCAACAAATACCTTATCTAAAGTATTCTAAGGACTTATTCTAACTATATTTTATAAATAATATACAACAACACAATATTACTAGAATACAAAGGAATCTTGCTAGAATATACCATAGAATATTTAGTTTTGACTCATAATTTTATATCTAAAGTCTGTTTTATACTTCTTGTTCTGTTTGACATCTTGATTAAAGAATGAGTCTATATTTTTAAGTTTGTCTAGTAAAGTTTTATTTTCATTAAAGTGTTTTGTACCACAAATAGTATTAAAGTATAAACTTAGTTTTGGTTGTAGTATATATCCATCTGCACCATCATGATCATCAGCAAAATTATCTTTAAATGCTTGATACTCATCTGTAT
>JBASAI010000264.1:0-1716 GCA_049650525.1 Arcobacteraceae bacterium | reverse complement strand
GATTATAGATATTATGGATCTTTTGTATACAAAAGAACTCAAAGGAGTTGCTCTTGTGACGAGTGATAGTGATTTTACTCCTATAGTAACGCGTATTTTATCTGATGGAATTAGTGTGTATGGATATGGGGAAGAAAAAACTCCTACTGCCTTTACAAATGCATGTTCACAGTTTATTTATGTAGAAAATCTTTCGTCAAAAATAAAAACATTAAAAATAGAAGAGGTAGATAATACTTCAGTTGATGAATATAAAGATACAAGTGGATATCGAGGGAAAAATTATGATATCAAAAAAGATATGAAACTGAAAAAATTTATTTTAAATGCCGTCCAGCAAACGAGTGAAGACAATGATTGGAGTGATGTAAAAGATATTGGATTGTATATTAAACAAAATTCTTCATTTTCACCTATCAATCATGGATTTACAAAGCTTGGAGATTTGATTAAATCTTTAGAGATATTTGATGTAGCATATACAAATGATAGACTGACTATGCTTATACGAGAAAAAGTAGGGAAGAAAGCGGAGATTAGAAACTTGAAAGATTTTGATTTTTAGTAAAAACAGGCAAAAATTGCCTATTTTTATTTAGATTTTTTCGCTTTTTTTTCAGCTCTTTTTTCTTTTAAAGTTTTCGTAGCTACTGTTTTCACAGATTTTTGTACATCTTTACCTTTTGCCATTGTGTCTCCTTTATGTATTATAAGGAAGAGTATATCTGAATATAGTAAAAACTACGCTATACTTAATGATAAAAAAAATAGGATGGTATATGGCAAAAACAAATTACAATTATGAAAAAAGAGCAAAAGAACTTGAAAAACAAAAGAAAAAAGAAGAGAAGCGTAAGAAAAAATTAGCACTTAAAGAACCAGACACACAAGAAGAAAATAGTTCAGTAATATCGGAAGATACCGATTCTAACTCATAGGAATTTTTAGCGTAAATTCTGCACCTTTGTATCTTTTATTTTCATAAATAGTTGATACATTTTTCGCAACTACTGTTCCTTGTAATCCTTCCACCACTAATTTATAGGTCATATGTAAACCTAGACCAGTTCCTTGTGATTTGTGTTTTGTACTAAAGTACGGATCAAATATTTTCGTTAAAATATCTTCTTGAATTCCCCCTGCATTATCTTTTATACGAATTACACAATAGTTTTTTTCTATATAAGTGGATATTTCGATTATTTTTTTAGTATCATTTGGAAGATCAACTAACGCATCTTTTGCATTATTTATGATATTTATAATCCCTTGGGTAAGTTCATTTTCGTAGCTATTGAGTTCTATATCTTCGATATTTAAAATGAGGGTGATATTATTTTGTTTAATAGTACCTTCTAAAAGATGAACAACACTTTGTATAGCAGCTTTGAGATGAAAAAAAGTTTTTTCTTTATTCCCTTTGATAAAGTTCGTAAAATCTTCTATTGTGTCAGAGAGATATTGGGCATTATTATTAATCGCTTCACAAGAACTTATCAAATCTTTTGGATCTAAACAATCATATTCTTGCTGAAGTTGCATCCCTGTTGCTGCTGTTGATATTGCAGATAAAGGTTGTCTCCATTGATGAGCGATATTTCCTATCATTTCACCCATTGAGGCTAGTTTTGATTGTTCATACAATAACTTCTCATTTTGTTCTGTTTTTGTTAAATCATAGCCTATGTTGATGATCTCTCCATTTGGCAAATAAAT
>JBASAI010000263.1:0-9000 GCA_049650525.1 Arcobacteraceae bacterium | reverse complement strand
GATCATGGTAAAAGTACACTAGCAGATAGAATTATACAAGAGTGTGGTTCAGTTGCTGATAGAGATATGTCAGCTCAAGTTATGGATACAATGGATATCGAAAAAGAGCGTGGGATTACTATCAAAGCACAATCAGTACGACTTGATTATGTAAAAGATGGTGAACACTATGTATTAAATCTGATCGATACTCCAGGACATGTTGATTTTTCTTATGAAGTAAGTAGAAGTCTAGCTTCTTCTGAAGGTGCTTTGCTTATTATTGATGCTACTCAAGGAGTTGAAGCGCAAACTATTGCAAATGTATATATTGCGATGGAAAATGACCTTACACTCATGCCTGTAGTAAATAAAATCGATTTACCTTCTGCTGATCCTTTACGAGTATTAGAAGAGACAGAAGATGCCATTGGAATCGATTGTACAGATCACAATCTTATCTCTGCAAAAACTGGTGTGGGAGTAAGAGAGCTTATTGATAATATCGTTGATACGATTCCCGCTCCAAATGGTGATGAAAATGCACCAACAAAAGCACTGATTTATGACTCATGGTTTGATAACTATCTAGGAGCTTTAGCATTAGTAAGAGTCTATGATGGAAGTATCAAAAAAGGGCAACTTCTAAAAATGATGAATACTAAAGTGGAACATAAAGTTCTAGACCTCATGTATCCTCATCCACTTAAAAAACAAAAAACTGAAGAGATAGAAACGGGCGAAATTGGTATCGTTATTTTAGGACTGAAAACAACTGAAAGTATTGTCGTAGGTGATACGATGACAGATGCAAAAAATCCAACAGCGGAGATCATCGATGGTTTTGAACCTGCAAAACCTTTTGTATTTGCAGGATTGTATCCTATAGATACAGATAAGTTTGAAGATTTACGAGATGCGCTTGAAAGACTAAGACTCAATGATAGTTCTATAAGTTTCGAACCTGAAAGCTCTGCTGCTCTTGGAAGTGGATTTCGTACAGGGTTTTTAGGGATGCTTCATATGGAAGTGATAAAAGAGCGACTCGAACGAGAGTTCAATCTCGATCTAATCGCAACTGCACCAACTGTTGTATACAAAGTACTCACTACTAGTGGTGAAGAGCTGATGATCCAAAATCCATATGAGTTACCCCCTGTGAATCATATAGAAACGATATATGAACCATATGTAAAAGCAACTGTTTTAGTTCCAGATGAATTTTTGGGAAATGTTATTACACTTCTAAACAATAGAAGAGGAATACAGAAAAAAATGGACTACATCAATCAAAGAGTTCTTTTGGAGTATGATATTCCTATGAATGAGATTGTGATGGATTTCTATGACAAACTCAAATCTACTACAAAAGGGTATGCAAGTTTTGATTATGAGATCACAGGATTTCGACCTGGAAACTTGAAAAAACTTGATGTTTTGGTTGCGGGTGAAGCGGTAGATGCACTTAGTATTATCGTTCCAGAAGAAAAAGCACAAGCAAGAGGACGAGTTTTTGTAAAGCAGCTTAAAGAACTTATCCCAAGACAACTTTTTGAAGTAGCTATTCAAGCAAGTATCGGAAAAGATATTATCGCTCGTGAAACTGTAAAATCTACAGGAAAAAATGTAACTGCAAAATGTTATGGTGGAGATATCACAAGAAAAAGAAAGCTTTTAGAAAAACAAAAGGCTGGTAAGAAAAGAATGAAATCTATCGGTCGTGTAAATGTTCCTCAAGAAGCATTTATGGCTGTTTTAAAACTAGATTAAATTTACCTGACAATATTTTAGTTGTCAGGTAAACTTATTTACAAGACTTATTTCTAAAAAGAAGATTATCTAGGCTTAGTTTTCCAGCTCCAAAAGAAACAAAAAACATTAAAAAAATCATATAATATAGTGGAATTTCATAGCCATTTTCCCCTGCACTAAATCCATTTGGTAAATGTACGGTAAAAATAGCAACAATCATAATTATAATTAATGGTAAAGAGATAATTCGTGTAAATAACCCTAATATTAGCAATCCTACACCTAAAATTTCTGTACTTGCTGCCATATAAGCACTTACTGTTGGTAATGGTATCTGCATACTTTCGAACCATTGTGCAACAGAATCGATATCGTTCCATTTATTCATGGCTGGTTCATAAAAACCATATCCTATTATTACTCGTGCAATAAGTAAGCTTAGTGCTTGAGAATATTGGGTAGCTCTTGTAAATATTTTACAAAGTGAATGTGAATTCATAATTAAATCTCCATTTATATTTTAGATAGTATAGTATTTTGATGTGTAAACTATGTGTAAATGTAGTTAAGGTAAAATAAAATAAAAACTATTAGAATACAAAAAATTTAACTAAAAGAAAAATATGAACAAGCAAATAAAAAATATCGTAGAAAGTAACCTCTTCCAAAACTTCATCATCGCTATCATTATACTCAATGGTATCTCGATGGGTATGGAAACATCAAAAACAATCATGCAAGAATATGGCTCTTTTATTCATCTTTTTGATAAAACGGTTATTACTATTTTTACTATCGAGATCATTATGCGGATCTATGTGCATCGAATCTCTTTTTTTAAAGATGGTTGGAGTCTATTTGACTTTTTTATTGTAGCTATTTCTTTAGTCCCTTCTAGTGCTGGGTTTGAGGTATTGCGAATCCTACGAGTATTTAGACTTTTTAGACTCGTAACAGTGGTGCCACAAATGAGAAAAATAGTTTTAGCATTAGTGAGCGTGATACCTGGTATGTTGTCTATTGCTGGGTTATTGATGTTGTTGTTTTATATCTTTTCAATTATGGCTGTGCAACTTTTTGGTGAGAATTTTCCTCAATGGTTCGGTACACTTGGAGAATCATTTTATACCCTTTTTCAGATTATGACTTTGGAGTCGTGGTCGATGGGAATCGTTCGTCCTATTATGGAAGTGCATCCATATGCTTGGATGTTTTTTGTGCCATTTATCTTTGTGGTTACTTTTATCATGATAAATCTCATCATCGCAATTGTTGTTGATGCGATGAATGAGATCAAAGATCTTGATAATGCTGATCTTATAGAGGAGATCCATACATCAGAAGATACCACGCACGATGAGATCAAAAAACTAAGAGTTGAGATATCTGAATTGAAGTCTCTTATTTTGGAGCAAAAGGAGTTATAGAATTTTTAATATAACCCATTTTAATAGCGTCTGTTTCAATTTTATTTCTCACAAGGTCGAGTCTCCAGTTGTGTCTTTTGGCAAACTTGATTATCTCTTCTTCTCTATCTTCTTTACTTGAAAATAGAAATATCCGTTTTAAAAAGAGTTTCGGGATTTGTATTACTATGAGTTGAAAATAGTTTTCTTTACAACTTCTAGAGCAAAAAGCTTTACTCATTGGTATTTTCTTATTACAGTAGGGACAATTTGACATATTATCTTATCCTTTTAATTTTCTTTTATTAGGAGTTTTTTTCAATTAAACTTTGTTCATATATTGGTCTACAATGTACACAAAATATAGCGTGTGGTTTTGCTTTTAATCTTTGAATTCCAATCTCTTCACCGCACATGTCACATACTCCATAAGTTTTATTTTCTATCTTTTTAAGAGCAATGTCTATCTCATTAATCTCTTTTCTTTGATTATTTGTAATTGCACTCATGTTATGACTATCTGAAGATATCTCTGCATAATCTGTATCATCAGTAAATGATTCACTCAGTAATTCTTTTAGTAAGGACTGGCTCGAAGAAACTCCTTCAGTTAACTGTTTTCTTCTATTGATCAATTGATTCTTTAATAAAATAATTTGCTTCTCTTTTACCATTTGCATTCCTTGTATTTTAGAAGATATGACCCAATATTATTTAATGTACTTTAAAATCATAGTATCAATTAATAAATGCGACTTAGTCGCATTTGGAATGATAGATTAATAATCCTTAAATGAAACTAAATATTACGATAGAGTTTTAGAATAAATTTTATTATTGTAGTTGTATCAGATGAAATGAGTGAAATTATAAAGTGAAGAGTTACAACCTATTACATTCTCAAAAAAGTTATAAGTTTTTTATAGCTTCTTTGATTGTTGCAGTGATTGTATAGAGTTCTTCATCTGTGATATTGTAAGAAACAATACTGTAGATAAGTTTCCCAAATGGTCGTATCCACACGCCATTTTGTACACAAAAGTCTTGCACTATTTGAGCTTTTGAGTCAACTTTTAGTTCAACAACTCCAATAGCGCCTATATTTCTTACATCTTGTACGATTTGTAGATCTCGTAATTCTTCAAGTTCTTTTTGAAAAATAGATGAAATATGATCAACTTTTTCTTTCCAGTTTGAGTTTAAAAGTAAGTCAATACTTGCATTTCCAACACTACAAGCCAAAGCATTTCCCATAAAAGTAGGTCCATGCATAATCACACCAATATCACTATTTGAGATAGTATCACTTATATTTTTTGAAGTAGCCATGGCAGCTAAACTCATCATCCCACCAGTAAGACCTTTGCCTAGGCACATGATATCTGGGGTGATATTTGCATGGTCACTTCCCCACATCTCTCCTGTATGCCCAAATCCAGTGGCTATCTCATCGATGATAAATGGTATATCATATTTTGTACAAAGCTCTCGTGCAGTTTTCAGATACTCTGGCGAATGTATTTTCATACCACCTGCACCTTGAACAATTGGCTCAACTATCACACCTGCAACTTCATCTTTATATTTTTCTATAGTGGCACCTAAGTTTTCAACAGATGTAAAAATGTTTTGTGGTAGATACTCTCCATACAAAGAGTGCATACTATTTTGCGGATCACACACTCCCATACATCCTAGCGTATCTCCATGATAAGCATTTTGTAAAGCTATAAATTTAGAAACATTTTTACCTTTTGCTTTGTTGTACAAAATAGCCGTTTTGAGTGCCACTTCAACAGATACACTACCACTATCTGCTAAAAATACACTGGGTAAGTTTGTCAAATCAGCGATCTTTTTGCATAGCGTAGTTGCAGGCTCGTGAGTCAATCCTCCAAACATAATATGTGGCATTATATTTGCCTGTTTTTCTAAAGCTTTTATAAGAATAGGGTGGTTATATCCATGTATTGCACTCCACCAAGAACTCATCGCATCTATTAGTTTTTTATCATCTTCTAAAATAATAGTTTGCTTATCTGTACTTTTTACAGCAAGAATGGTACTTTTTGATGGAAGCGAATTGTATGGGTGCCAAGTGTGTTGGCTATCTGTGTCCAATAAAAAACTCATTATAAAGGAAACTCGATGAAAAATTTAGCACCATCAGCTGTATTTTGAACATAAAGTTCACCATTAAAACTTTCATTGAGAATTTTATAGCTCATATAAAGTCCTATCCCTGTTCCTTTTGAACTCTCTTTTGTAGTGAAATTTTCATCAAATATATTTTCGATGATATTTTCTGGTATACCACCTGCATTATCTTCAATGGTTATCAAAGCTTTCTCTTCTTGGCAAATAAAATTCAATTTTATCCATGGTTTTGTAATGTTATTTTCTAGCAAGGCATCTTTTGCATTGTTAATAATATTGATAAGAACTTGGTCGAGTTCCCCTGAAAACATTGTAGTGTATGTTTTTTTTGTAAAATCTACATTGTTTATAAGTTTGATATAATTATTATTTAATGTAAACTGAATAATGCTAATCGTATTTTGCAATCGATCTTCCAAGACTAACTCTTTTTTTACTTTTTTCTCTTTGATAAAATTTCTAAAGGTATCCATCGTATTTGATAGAAAATCAACATTGACAATAATACTTTGGCTGAGTTCATTAAATTTCTCATCACTTAAAGTATCGAACTCTTTTTGTACTTGCATACTACTTGCAGTTGCAGAGATTGCACTAAGTGGTTGTCTCCATTGGTGTACAATATTACTAATCATCTCACCCATTTGTACCATTTTTTGTTGATCAAAGAGAAGTCGCTCTTGTATTTTATTTTGTTCTTGCAAAGTGTTATTCAAATTTGTAATTTGAGTAATATCATATAAAAAAAGTTTAATAATATTGTTTTCTAACAAAGTTCCGTAGTGACCTTTGAGGCTAAAATACTTATTTCCAATTTGGATAGTTTTAAAAACAAAGTGATTTTCTAAAAGACTTGCAAAGATAGGATTCCAAAGATCTTTTGGAATCATTTTTGTGATATTATCATCGATATTAATATTGAAATTTTCTTTTGTAATAGCATTGGTCCAATAGATAACTTGCTCATCATCCAAATCAATAATTTCTATAATAGATTCAGAAAGGGTGTTAAAAGTATCTCGTGTATCAAACAGTTTTGACTCTAAAAATTGTGTATAATCTCCTTTGAGATTGTTTGCGAGATCTTTAGAATTGACAATATGATATTTTTCATCATTATTCGCTTTGACAACAATGCTTCGTATCGTATGCTCTTTCATTAATTCTATCATTTCACTTATATCTTTATTCGCATCGATTGTAATAAGAGGTGAATGCATAAATTTGGATACAGCTTCTTTTTGATCAATATTCTTTTGTGCTAACGAAACGATATCACTCTCAGAAATAATACCAATAGGTTTCTCCTTACGAGCAATAAGAACAGAAGTGATACGATTCGTTGTCATGATATGCAATGCATGCTGTAAAGTTTTATTTTCATCTATCATGATTGCTTGATTATTTGAGTTTAAAAGATGCTCAATAGTTGAATTTATAGCGTGTAATTCCTCTTCAAAACGATACACTATTTCTTCTTGTTCGACACAGCCAAGATATTCACCTTTTGAGTTTATCACAATTATTTTGCGAATGTTATTATCCACCATAATAGTCAATGCATACTGGATAAGTCTAGTGCTATGAAGTGTGATAAGGTTTTTGCTTGCATACTGAATTGCTAAGTTATTAAAATCTACATTGCTATTAAAAAGATTCACGATATCTTTTTCACTTAAGATTGCGATAGCTTTTTTATTTTCAATGAGAATAACTCTATGTAATTTATTTTTGGACATAATATCGACAGCATCTTGAATGCTTGCTTCTATGGATATTGTATCGTTAATGGGTTTAATGAAATTTTTTAAAAACATAAATTAAGTTTACCTTATATAAGTTATAATTCTACTGAAGTTATTTGAAAGTAGTCTTGATATTATACAAAAGTTTCGCTATAATTTACTTCTAATTCAACTGGGGTCGACATGGTATCGATTGGAGCAGTGAGGATTAGTTGCATGTGGGCCTGAATCACCCTTATAAGATTCAAAATTTTTTAACCGCAAATAATACAAATTATTCTCCTGCTGTGGCTCACGCTGCATAGATAAAAGACTCCTCTCATTGATTTGAGGGTAGAGACTTTGGAGGTTTCCACTACGAGATGCTAACTATCGTAGAACATTGGAGACTCACCCCCTAGATAGCTTATCGATTTGGAATTGATTTGAACAAATTGAGACATTCAAAATCTTATCTTAAAAGTAGCCTTGGAAGTTTGAGCTATTTTGTAGAGACATCCGATCAACTTCATCTAAACATGTAGACGCTAATTCAATCTGTTTTAAGACTGGAGTTCAATCCTCCACGACTCCACCAAATAACCAAATCATACTTTCCTATATCATCCAATTAATCCGATAAATAAAGGCTTTAAAAGGCTTTTTAGTCCTATGCTGTATTATGTCATTTATTACAATCCAAGTTTTTATACGGTAAACTTTACGGTAATTTTGAAGAAAAACAGTAAAAGAAAAAAGGATTACCGTAAAAATGCCTAAGATGACAGTACCTCTCACGGATACAGAGATTAAAAAATCCAAACCAAAAGAAAAACAATACAAACTTAGTGATGGAGCTGGACTATGTTTGATTGTTCCTGTAAAAGGTAAAAAATATTTTAGACTTGATTATACTTATAACAAAAAAAGAAAAAGTATATCATTTGGAACTTATCCTGAAACTTCATTAAAAGAAGCAAGAATTAGAAGAGCTGAAGTAAAAGAGTTTTTAAAAGATGGTGTAGATCCTGGGCAAAAAAGAAAATTAGAAAAAAATATTGAAACATTTGAGTCTGTATCTAATAAATGGCTAGAACTAGCAAAAGGTGACTGGGCGGATGTCACATATATTAAAGCAGTAGGTACAATCAAAAATGATACTTCACTTATTAAAAATAAAGAGATGAAAAGAATTAATCGAATTGATATATTAGATGTAATAGGGGTGATGCAAAAAAGAGGAGTGCATACATCAGCTAAAAGATTACTAGGTTATTTTGATAGGATTTGGAAGTATGCAGTGACTTATAACATCGTGGAGCATAACATAATTGCTGATATCGATACAAGAAATGCATTACAACAAATAACAAAAAAACATTTTCCAGCGATAACCGATGAAGAGGGTATAAGATTACTTATGAATGATATAAAAGAGTATAAAAATTATAAAGCAGCTGATATAAGTATGGTATACGCTTTTTTACTCTCACCCTATGTAGCACTAAGACCTTTCAATTTAAGATGCTTAGAGTGGTCTGAAATTGATTTTAACAATAGAATCATAGAGATACCAGCTGAAAAGATGAAAACTAAAAAAGAGTTTGTAATACCTATGTCAACACAGGTTTATGATATATTACAAGAGATACATCAATATAGCTCACATATTAGCAAATATGTTTTTGTTGCTCCTGCTGATAAGAATAAGTCTATTTCTGAAAATACTATAAACATGGCACTAAAAAGAATGGGATACAAAGGTAAAATGACACCTCACGGTTTTAGATCGATGTTCTCAACAA
The DNA here is from genome assembly GCA_049650525.1 of Arcobacteraceae bacterium. Lineage (GTDB taxonomy): Bacteria > Campylobacterota > Campylobacteria > Campylobacterales > Arcobacteraceae > JAIOSF01. The sequence goes on along the minus strand of JBASAI010000263.1, from coordinate 177 downwards.
CAGTACATGAAAAAATAAATGAACACGGTCACCATAGTGATATCATTGAGCTTTGCTTAGCCCACGAGGAACGAAACCAAGTTAAAGCTGCTTATAATAGAGAAAATAAGATGAAGCACTATGCAGAGAGAAAAGAGCTTATGCAGTTTTGGGCGGATTGGTTGGATGGTCTTTAAA
>JBASAI010000262.1:0-2138 GCA_049650525.1 Arcobacteraceae bacterium | reverse complement strand
ACAGTTCTATTTTTATTTTTTCATCTTCATAATAAAAATCTTTTGAAAGCGTATCTACAATAGGTTTGAATTCTTTTAATTCCTCTGGGTATTGAAATGATTGGAGTGATTTTAATAATTTTGTATCAAATTCTGGTGAATAAATATGGACTTTAATATTAAGATTATTTTTATGTATGTAGTAAAGAGTTGCTAAAGTATTGTATCCCAATCCAAAACATATATCTAGTATTCGTAGCTCTTTTTTATTTTGATGATATTGTAGTGACGGAATCACATATTTTGAGAGTGATTCATTTAATGCACCCTCTTTAGTACTGTGATAATGTTGGTTAAATAGTGTACTAAAAAGAGTGTTTGTTCCGTCACTTGTAGAGATAGATTTTATGCTTCTATCTCTTTGAGTTGTTTTTTTGTTAAAAGTAGTTTTTTATTTTTCATAATTCCTACACCATGTTTGATAACAAATTTTGCAGTTTTTTTAGCACTTTTGAGTGAGTGCATTTTGTAGGTACCACATTGTTGTAAGTTTAGCTCTGGAATATCAGCTTCACTTTTTACTTTTAAAACATCTTTCATCGCTTTTTCTGTTGCTTTTGCAACATCTTTTTCACTTGGAGTTCCTAAACAGCTCATATAAAAACCAGTTCTACATCCCATAGGTGAACAATCTATGATTTCTACATCTTTATTGTTTAAATGTTCTCGAATAAAACCTGCAAAAAGGTGCTCTAATGTATGTATCCCTTTTACTGTCATTTTATCTTCATTTGGTTTATGGATTCGGATATCAAAAACACTAATATCATCACCTTTTTTAGACTTCATTTTTTTTGCAATTCTTACTGCAGGTGCTTTCATTTTTGTGTGATCAACTTTAAAACTATCTAATAATGGCATATTTATTTCCTTACTTAATTTTTTAAATTATAACATAAAAAAACCTAAGGCTTGTGAACCTTAGGTTTTAATTTCACTTTTTAAGACTATGGTTTTAAAAGATCAATTCTAGGGTATGTAAATGAAACTTCTTTAATTACAAACACTTTTTCTGGATCTTCTACTGCATACGCTTTTAGCATAACTTTATGTGTTGTATCCTTATCTGCATGAGAAGATAATCTTTCTGTAGTAGAAAGTTGAATGATTTTATATACTTTTTTATTATGACTTAACTCAAAAGGAGTAAATCTTTTTATTTGTATTTTATCTTTTAATTCACCAATAATTTCCATATCATATGTGTAGTTTTCTTTTTGCGTATTTTGAAATAATAATTTATAGGTATTAGTTACTTCTCCATGCTCTTTTATTTTATAAAGTTCTGTACCTTTATTGATATTAAGAAGCATATATTCTTTCTTACCACCCATAACAAACAACATACCAATAATTATTAATAAAGCAACAATATACATAATTGTTTTGCCTCGAATAAATTTAGTTTTTTTAGATTTGAGTACTTCATTTGTACTTGACCATTGTACTAAACTCTCTTTTCCTAATTTTCCCATTACTGAAGTACAGGCATCAACACATTCAAGACAATTGATACATTCTAATTGTGCACCTTTTCGTATATCAATATGTGTAGGACAGACGGTCACACAGCTTTGACAGGCAGTACATTCATCACTTTCATTTGGTAAATCTTTTTGTTTAAAGATAATTTTTTCTTTATCTTCATTGTAAATATCCCCACCTCTTTTTGTACTATATATAGCCTGAATTGTATCATCATCATATAATACTGACTGTACTCGAGAATAAGGACAAACATATACACAAAAGTTTTCTTGTAAAAAAACTACATCATATACTAAAAATGCAGCAATACCAACAATAAATCCTAAAAGTATTGTATGATCCATAGGATTTTGTAAATAATTAAAGAAATCAGCAGGGGGAATAAAATACCACATAAAATCTGCAGCAGCTACGAGTGCAATTGAAGCCCAAATTAAAATAGCTACTATCCGTTTAAGAGCATTTTTTGGTTTCTTCCAGTCCGGTTCTTTTTGTTTATTTTTAATTCGCCGTAAACCTAAGAGTTTTGTTTCAATTAAATCTCTATAAATAACTCTAAAAATGGTCTGAGGACAACTCCATCCACACCAAGCTCTACCACCAATAGCTGT
>JBASAI010000261.1:0-4224 GCA_049650525.1 Arcobacteraceae bacterium | reverse complement strand
TTTTAATATTGTAGATATAAAAGAAAACTATGCACGACTAGAAAAATCTCAAAACAATTCGCTTATAAAAGATGTTTGGGTTCCTATCAAGCATTTAGAGAAAGAGCCAACATATTTTTTAAAATTAACAACAAATACAAAACATGCAAAAATACTCGTCAATGGTAAAAAATACAACTATATTATGAGACTTCAAAAAGGAGAGTATACGATCACCGTAAATGCCGAAAGATTTTTAAATCAAACTTTAGAGATAGATATATCGAAAGATATAACTCAAAAAATAGATTTGGAGATCGATACTGTTGCACAAAAAATAAGAATAACTCAAGAAAAAGAAAAACAAGAACAAATAGCTATCTTAGAAGCTAAAATAAAAAAAGTCACTCAAGAAAGAAAAAATAGTATCTATAAAGATACACAACAAAATCTTATGTGGCAAGATGACTCAACCAAAGAAAATATTAAAAAACCATGGATAACAGAAGAAAATCATGTTCTTAAAAACTATGCTGACACGAATGGAGACACCGCTTTAACTTACTGTAAAACGCTCAATCTTGCTGGTTTTAATGACTGGAGACTCCCTTCAAAAGATGAATTAAAAAACCTTTATAGTCAAAACCACTCTTTACAAAATATTACTTCAGACTGGTACTGGAGTAGCACTTCAAACGAAAAAATTACAGAGCGTGCATGGGCTATCTACTTAAATAATGGTGATGGATTTAGTGATCATAAAAATACTGCTAATTATGTACGGTGTGTGAGAGTAGAAAAAAATTAAAAAAGGCACAACGATAAGCTGAGTTTTGTAGTAAGCAATAATTTATCTACTTGATTTGTCACCAAATCAATCTAGCGAAGAGCCATCATCGTGAAGTTTATACCATCTCTTCTTGCTGCCTGGTTGGGTTTACATAACTGTAATGATTGCTCAAAACATTGGTGAGCTCTTACCTCACCGTTTCACCTTTTCCTCATCTTTAAAAAAGAGAGGTAGTTTACTTTCTGTTGCACTGTCCCTTAGGTTACCCTAGCCATCAGTTAGATGGAACCATACTTCACAGCAGCCCAGACTTTCCTCTTGAACTATAAAGTTCAAGCTATTGCTTGTCGTACCTTTGCTGTATTATATCGAATAATTATTAAATAACTATTTTCTAATCACATCATAATAATCAGGAATAATAAATTTAAATACTTCATCATCAATTTTTTCATTTTGTTTCACATCAAAAAATGAGATAACAACATCATTTTCTATCTCATCTTGATACGAAATTTTTTGAAGTTGACCATTTTTTAAAGTAAGGGAATACTCAATATTATTAAAATTTGATTTGTACTCATTTATTGAAATCTCTTGTGCATTTTTAAGTAAATTGATGATATTTATCTCTTTATCAAGATTTGTAACGATGATCTGTTCTAATTCTGGCTCGATGATCGTTACCGTATATTTTTTTATATAGACAAATTTTTTTATTGGATCATTGTATTGCCATTTTATTTTATTTGGTTCTTTGATAAAAATCAGTCCATTGTATGCTACTTCATTTCCTGATGGATTTGTAATCTTTTGTGTAAATGACGCTTCAAAAGTTTTCAAATCTCTAAAATCATTTGCAAACACAAATGTACTAAGCAGTAACACATAAACAATGATTGTTTTAAAATATTTCATTTTAACCCTTATTTTTTTGATAACGATATGATAACATATTCTGAGTATAAGCTCAATTTAATTTACTTATAATTATTATTTACATATAATAATCTTATAAAAATAAGGAAATAAACTATGATGATTTTAGATACTCTATCCAAAATTCTTATTATAGATGTCCTTAGGTCCAATAAATTTACGATTCAAGACTCATTTGACAATAATCTCATCTATCAACTTTTCCAAGCATCAGATACAGAAAATGGTATCAAATTAGCGATGAAAGAATTACCACATGCTATCATATTAAATACTATGGTTTTGCAAAAAGATCTCCATGAAACGATAAAAATCCTAAGAAACACAAAAACTACACAACATATACCCATTATAATTATCCAAGCAAAAGAAAACAAAGATGTACATCGAGAGCAATTAGATCTTAGTATGGCTGACTTTATTCTTCACCCTTTTGAAAAAAGTATACTACAGACAAAAGTAAATGCACATATTTATTTGTATAAAATGCATTTACGAAATATAAAAGAACTCCAACAAGAAAATCAAAAACTCAAAGAAGAATTAGATCAAAACCTCCAAAAAAGATTTGAAGATATAAAACTCAATTCACTTGGAAAAGTTGCTACTGCAATCACACATGAGCTCAATACACCAATCACTTATATGAAGTCAAATATCGAAATAATGGCACACGATATCGCATCTTTACAGGCAAATGAAAAAGTCAAAAAAGAGCTCACTATCACTTATGAGATTTTAAATAATGGACTTAAACAACTACAAAATATCATAAACAATACAAAACAGATCGCCAAAAAAGGGAAAAATAGTTATCTCAAAGAAAACCTATATACTACGATAATCTTTTCTACACGCATTATTTATAATCGATCCAAATATCTTATGCCTATTTATATCAATGGTGTTTTATTTGATTTAGATTTAGATGAAAATTTTGAAAGTTTTCATCTTCATATGATCAAAGAAAGACTGGAGCAAGTTTGGATTATCATTTTAAATAACGCTTGTGATGAGTTTGAGCATAGCACAAAAAAACAAACCGATCGTAAAGTACTCATCGATATCACACAACACAAAGATAGATTAAAGATCATTTTTAAAGACAATGCAAACCACGGTATCCCCACTGATATTATGATGAATATTTTTGATCCATTTGTCAGCACAAAAATAGATAAAGGGATGGGTGTCGGACTTAATATTGCAAAAGATATAGTGGAAGAACATATGGGAACTATAAAAGCTTACAACCAAGACGAATTTGCTATTTTTGAAATAGTCTTTTTAGAAACAAAAGAGAAGGAAAAGGTACTTGCAAAATATCATAGATACTAATTATATAAATCAAAATGACAAAACACTTGTCGATGAGTTTATCAATAATTCAAACATAAAAAAATATATTTTAGGGATAAATAAACTTTCAAAAAGTGTCTTAAAACATATCAAAGTAGATGGTATCATCGATGATTTTACACGAGTACAAAGCTCTCGTAAAAAAGACCTAGTGTTGCTCGAAAATGTAGAAAAAAACGCTATTATTCTTTGTGTTGCAACAGGTAGCCCTCTTGAAGTAAAAAACAGACTTGATGCTTTTTGCTATCAAAACATCAGTTATTTATCATTTTACAAATACTCAAATTTAGAGCTTGCCGAGCCTCCTTTTATCATTGATTTTGAAAAAGATTTTAAAGAAAATAAAGCAGAGTATCAAAAAACATATGATATTTTATCTGATGAAAGATCAAAAGAAGTATTTGAAAAAGTGATCAATTTCAAGATCTCTTTTGACTATGATTTTATGCAAGGATTTACAAACAATCACACAGAACAGTACTTTGATAAAAAGCTCATTCCAAAGATCGAAAAGATACGCTTCTTGGATGCAGGTGGATATGTGGGCGATACGCTTCCTCAGATCATCGAAAACTTTCCTGATTTTGGAAAAATATATTGTATAGAACCGAGTCTTTTGCATATCAATATCGCAAAAAGAAATTTTGAAAAATATGAAAATATAGAGTTCATAAACTGTGGACTAGGAGCTAAAAAACTTTTTACAGCACCAAATGAAGAGCTACAAAACAATTGTGCTCATGATTTTCAAGCTTCAAATATCGACACAATAGACAATCTCATCACTGAAAAAATAGATTTTATAAAGATGGATATCGAAGGAGCAGAGCAAGATGCTATACAAGGAGCAGAGCAAACGATACAAAAGTACACTCCTATTTTAGCAATATGTATTTATCATAAAGCAGAAGATTGGTATAAAATACCACAAAAAGTACTCTCTATAAATCCTGATTATAAGATATACCTCAGACATTATATGGAAGGAATTTTTGAAACTGTGATGTATTTTATACCAAATGAACCAAATTATTTGGTATAATATGAAAAATTTATTATAAGGTATAAAATTTATGAGTTTACAAGAAAAGTTACAAACAAGAAGTGGGAATGCATGTGAACTATGTGGTTCAAAAGAAGATTTATCAGTTTATGAG
>JBASAI010000260.1:0-14955 GCA_049650525.1 Arcobacteraceae bacterium | reverse complement strand
ATAAAGTAAGGGATAAAAATGTCAAAAGAAAAGAAAATTCTACTCATAATCATTGTTAATCTACTAATAGTAGTTTCTGAAATAATATTTGGGTATATCTCCAACTCATTTGCACTTATTGCTGATGCCTTACATAATGCTGGTGATGTACTAGCAGTTATAATTACTTATATAGCTTTAATTTTAGGCGTGAAAACTACAACATTCAAAAAAACATTTGGTTACATAAAAGCCGAAATGATGGCTGCTTTTGTAAATACTTTATTCTTATTTATTACAATGGCTTTAATGATTTATCAATCTATTGATAGATTTTTTAATCCTGAAATTATAGATCCTATTTATATGATAGTTGTTGGTATTATTGCAGTTATTGCTAATGGTATTAGTGCTTATATTTTAAACAATATTGGAGTATCTGCTTGTGCTTCACATGATCACACTCCTCATAATCACAATGGTGACGAAGATGCAAATATAAAATCAGCATATTTACATATGTTAAGTGATGCTTTGATTTCAGTAGCTGTCGTTGTTGCTGGTATATTTATTTATTTTTTTAAAATTTACTATATTGATTCTATTTTAACAATGGTTTTTTCAGTTTATATTTTATTTCATTCATACCCACTACTTAAAAAAAGTTTCTTGTCTCTTATGGATATGAATACATCAGATATTAGCGAACATGAACTCGAAAAAATTATAAAAAAAGATACCAGAATAGTTGAGTATCATGATTTACATATTAGTAACCCAAGTTCAAAATACAGTTTTATTTCTTTTCATATAGTATTAGATGATGATAGTATAACATTACAAGAGATAGAATCTATTACAAATAAGATGAAGATAGATTTGAAAATAAATGGGTTTAATCATATATTGATTCAAGCTGACTCTATAATGAATATACAAAACAAAACAAATTGTGTTATATGAAAACATCTTTTTAGATTGAAATATTTAAATAACTAAGACTAAATTATGTGCGCATAGTTTTCATTAAAATATAAAATTTAAGAGTAATTGTTATAGACCCTTATGTTAATGATTGAATTGACAAATTTAAATGGCTATTTTGCACTCCTTCAATATTCATAAAACTTCACTATATTAGTAGTAAAGAAGGGTTTATTTACAAGTGGCTGCAAAAAGTTCAACAAACTGTACCTTTTGGCGAATGTTCCAAAATTCAACTCATTTTGTAAAGAACTTTTTGTTAATAAAAACTGATCAAAAGGTAAGTGGTTCTTACTTAAGTAGTAATTGTCTACTTTGTAGGGGCATTCAATACCATAAGTATCTTTTAAATAGACCTTGAGTTGTTGTAAATGTAACTTTTAATATTGCGGTAAAGAACTCATCTAAAGTTGTTGTAAAAGATGTTATAATAATTATAGAAAAGTAGGAGGATTTTGATATGACTATGAAAATAAATATAAAAGATCAATATCTTGATAAGTTTGAGGATTTTATTAGCTCACTTCCAAATGATGCTGTTAAAGTTAATACAATGGAAGAAAATGTGATTTCACTTGACGAGGCAGAAAAAAAAGTGCAAAAAGCTATTAACAATATTTCAAAAAAAGAAGGTGTAGAGTTAGATAGTGCTTTTGATAAAGTGGTTAACTATTGAAACAATATAAAATTATTGTAGAACCAGAAGCTGTTCAAGATTTATTAGACATAAAACAATATATAACTAACCAAGACACTATTTCAAAAGCTACGAAATTTTTAAATGAATTAAAAAAACAAATAAAAACACTTCAACATATGCCTCAAAGATGTAGAATAAGTTTATACACAAAAAGTGAGAATACGCATGATATTATTTATAAAGGATACACTGTAGTATATAAAATTATTGATGATACAATTCATATCTTAAGTGTGTTTAGACAAAGAAGTTATTAGATAAGTTTGACCTATTTCCCATAACACAATGAAAAACTATGTAAACATATACAAAACTATAGGATATAAGAATTTTCGGAAGTATATTTTTCAGAAAATTATACCACTTTTTCTGAAATTTACAAATTCCATATATTTTAGGAAGATCAGAATTACTTTACAATTATTTAAAAATATGAGATAAATAGTAAGTTCAATACAAAGGATTTATTATGAATGTAGGATATGCAAGAGTTTCAACTTCTAGTCAAAATCTTGAGAATCAAATTAATCAACTCAAGAGTTCAGGCTGTGAAAAGATTTTTTCAGAAAAAAAGTCAGGGAAGAATGAGTCTGATCGGGAACAGTTTAAGATAATGATGGATTTCGTAAGAGAAGGTGATGTACTTTATGTTACTAAACTTGATAGATTAGCAAGGTCTGTTATAGACCTTCATAATACTGCAAAGTTTTTACAAAATAAAGATGTAAACTTAAAAGTATTACATCAAAACATTGATACAACATCTCCAGCAGGTAGATTGTTATTTACAATGTTAGGTGCTATTGCAGAATTTGAACGTGATTTAATAAATGAACGTGTCAAGGAAGGAATTGAAGCTGCAAAAAAAAGAGGTGTTCACTTTGGTAGAAAAGCTATTCTAGATACTAAACAGAAGAATTTGATATACAAACAACATGAGAAAGGAAAGTCTGTTGCATGGTTATCTAAGATTTTTCATGTAGCACGGAATACAATCTATAGAGCTCTTAAAGATATAGCTAAAAAGAAGTAGTCAATTTGACTACTTCTATATGTTCAGAAATTCAAGTCTTTTTGGAACAGACTATTTTTTAGTAAAAACTGTTCAAAAAGTAAGAGTAAATTGAACGCTTAGTTATAGTCTAGTTTAGAGGGGACATTCCATACTACAAGGAGATAGATATAGAGACTTAAATTAAATTATAAAAATATTAATACAACTTAAGATAAAATCAATAATTATTAAATAACAAAGGAATCCTATGCATTTTATAAAAATATTAATTTTATTGTTCATTACAAACATAATGTTAGCTAAAGATATCAAGACTAAAGTAATTGCATTTGCTCAAGATGACATGTCAAATGACTTTAGAAAAGCACAAGTTTTAGAAGCTAAAGAAGAAGTGACTAAATATAAAAATATTAAATTTATCTATTCAGATGCAAAAGCTCAAACATCATTGTTAATAGCTAATATTGATAAGTATATCGAATCAGATGTTGATGCTATTATAGTAGGTACAAATGATGAAAATGCATTAAATATTGTACTTGAAAAAGCTGCTAAAAAAAATGTGAAAGTTATTATTCTTGATAGAGGGGTAAGTACTGACAAGTATACTACATTTATCAATTCGGATAATATAGAAATTGGGCAAATTGGTGCTCAGTATATTGCCAAAAAATTAAAGAATAAAGGATTAATCTTATTATTTGAAGGTTTACAAAGTGCAGATGTTACAAAACTAAGAACAAGAGGTTTTATGGATGAAATATCTCAACATAAGAATATCAAAGTTATAAAACGTACAGGTAATTATTTAAGACGTGATGCTATAATAGAAATGGAAAAGCTTATAGGATCAGGAATTAAAGTTGATGCTGTATTTGGGGAAAGTGATAGTATGATAAGTGGAGTAAGAAGTGTTTTACTTAAACATAACATTGATCCAAGTACAATCGTAACTGTTGGTTGTGACTATACAAGTGAAGCACAAGAAGCAATCAGAAAAGGTCTTCAAACAGGTTCAGTTCTATTTCCTTTAGGGGGAACACAATCTGTACAAACAGCTGTGAAACTTTTTAATAATGAAGAAGTTGCTAAACACATTGTAATACCTGTAAAACTTGTAACAAAAGATAATGTTGAGATGGTTAATCCAATATTTTAATGAATAATTTTTTTATAAAACTACGTTTAATTAAAAAAATATCATTTTTAGTTGTATTAGCTATTGTAATCTCTCAGCTTACACATATGGTCTTTTTTGAGTATTTTTTAAAAGAGAGTTATACTAAAGAAGCTATAACTAAAATAAAATATGTAAAAGATATAATAAAAGAAGATATTTTACAAACACAAGATGAACTTAAAAAAGGAATTGCTTTAGTAGATTCAGATGAATCTATTTTAGCATCTTTGTATTTTATAAATAATTATCAGGATAAGAATAACTATAATGCCTCTTTATTGGATGAAGAGAAAAAAAGAATTTCAGAGGAACTACTAGATAGAGTAAAGTTATCATTAAATGATATTATTGCATTTTACGATATAAATAGCGAACTTATTGCTTATGTTATAAAAACAGAAAAAGGATATAAACAAAATTTCATATCCTACATTAATGGTATTCTTACTCTGTACTCTAAATATGAAAATGAGAAAAAATATAAAATTGATGAATTTAAAGATAACAATATTATTTCCCTCACACATAAAGATTATTATACATTAGAACCAACATTAAATAGTATCATTACGTACCAAAATACTAATCAAAATTTAGTAATTAAATCACATCGTAGTATAGAGAATAATAATATTATAATAGGACATATGGAATTAAATAAAATTTATACTAAAGAATATTTTATAAAAATTTCAGATCGTACGAATATAAAAGTTTTCTTTTCTTCTTTATATAATGACCCTCTTATCTCTTCAAATATTTTTAGTGAAAAAAAGGATTCTTTTAAAATTCAAAAAACAGAAAAGAGTATATTCTCAAATGTATATATTGATAATTTAAATAATAATTGTAATATTTTATTTGACTTAGATAGTAAGTATTTGAAAAATGCAATATCTGAAAGTAGAATGGATTCTTTTGTAAGTGGAATAATTACAATTATGCTTATTTTATTTATATTGTATATTTTATTGAAAAATAATTTGATTACTCCTCTTAAACAAATAATGGAACAAATAAAAAAAATAGAGACAAATGATTATAGTGAAACTCCCGTATTACATACCAAAGATGAATTAGAACTTATCTCTAAAAATATTAATACTTTAGCAATAACTATCCAAAACAGAGAAGAAAGTATCATTGAAGAAAAAGTTAAAAGTGAAAAAGCACAAAAACAACTTTACAAGTCTGAAAAATTAGCATCCATGGGGGAAATGATTGGAAACATAGCACACCAATGGAGACAACCCTTATCTGTAATATCAACTGCTGCAACAGGTATGAAATTACAAAAAGAATATGATTGTTTAAGTGATGAAGTTTTTAATAAGAGCTGCTCTACAATAAATGAAAATGCTCAATATCTATCAAAAACTATAGATGACTTTAAAAATTTCATTAAAGGGGAAAGGGAAAAAAAGATTTTTAAAGTTAATGATAATATTCAAAGTTTTCTACATTTAGTTGATGGACCAATTAAAAATAACAATATAAAAATCGTATTAAACCTTGAAAATGACTTAGAAATTAATGGTTATGAAAATGAATTAATACAATGTTTTATAAATATTTTTAATAATGCAAAAGATGCATTAAAGGATACCCCTTTAGATAATAAATACCTCTTTATTAAGTGTTATAAAGAAGACAACCTTTTGATTTTAAAATTTACAGATACTGCAAATGGAATATCAGAAGATATACTACCTAGAATCTTTGAGCCATACTTTACTACTAAGCATCAATCACAAGGTACAGGACTTGGATTACACATGACCTATAATTTAATTACAGATGGTATGAAAGGTGAAATAACGGTTCAAAATATAAATTTTAACTATATGAAAAAATCCTACAGTGGAGCTGAATTTACGATTACTTTACCACTCAACATTAATTGAAAATTACATAAAAAATATCAAAACTTTCCGAGTCCTTGCAAAGAATAATGTTCCTATAAGAGTCTCACAACCTGTACTTATTGAACATGTTCCAAATCTCAACTTTATTTGGAACAATCTTATTTTTAGTAAAAACTGCTCAAAAAGTAAGAGGTTACTGCTTGATTAGTAATTGTCTAGTTTATAGGGAACATTCCAAAAAATATAATTGACAAGAGTTGGGGGACATCTAGTATCAGTTCAGCCGAAAGAAAAATAATCAAAGGCAATGATGAATGGGTTGTAATTTTTACTAATCCTCAACTGGAAGATAAAAAGAAACAACAATTATATATCTTTTTAAGTGCATCAGGATAATATATAGCTGCAAATTATACAGGTAACTAGTAAATACATTTGAGGTAATAAAATATAATTTTATTATCCTATTTGTCTTTGTTAAAGTATAAAACTACTAAATATCTCCTCATAATCTCCTCATTAACACTTTATAATACGGTTACAAAAAAAGGATATAACATGAAAAAGATTGTAACAACAATATTAGGTGTAAGTTTATTTACAGGTGCTTTATTCGCAAGTGAAAATAGTATGATGAATCATACAAATAAATCAGAAATGAATAAAGAAATGAAAATGATGGGTTCACATGATATGAAAAAAATGGGTATGCATAATATGAAAATGATGGATAAAACAGAAATGACAAAGATGCATAAAGAATGTTTAGCTGTAATGAAAAATAAACCAATGATGAGTAATTCTTCAAATGAATCTACTTTCAAAAGTCCATTAAATATATTGGAAGAATTATATGGTGAAAATGATTCATTACAAGGTGGAGGTTGATAAGAAGTTATTCAACTTCTTTCACTTCGTTGATATCTAAACAATATAAGCAAATTACTAATAAACTTTAGTACTCTTGTTATTTTCTACATTCAAAAACTACTAGTTAATTATTAATCTATAGCCTATTCCTTTTAATGTTAAAATACAGTCATTTGTCAGCTTCTTTCTGAGGTTTTTAATATGTGTTCTAATTGTAGTTGCTTCTGGGACTTCATCATAAGCCCAGTTGTTAATTGATATTTCATCAATAGAAAGTGTTTTGTTTTTATTTTTAATTAGATATTCTAAGATTTGTGATTCTCGTTGAGATAAGTTAAATTCTTTATTACTATTAATAATAACCTTTCTGTCATATGAATATGAAATCAAATCATTGATTTTAACAATTCCATAACTCTCAATTTGACATAATCTAGTTACATTGTTGATTCGTAAACCTAATTCACTTAACTCAAATGGCTTTTTTAAATAATCATCACAACCTAAGCTAAAACCTCTTATTACATCATTTTCTGTGTTTCTTGATGTTATAAAGATAATTGGAGTTTTGATATTATTCTTTCGTATATTTTCAACTAATTCAAAACCTGTTATATTAGGGACATTTACATCAAATACAAGAAGATCAAAACTTTCTTCATATAAAACATCTTCCGCTTTATTTCCAGTATAAACTGAAGTAACATCATAATTAAGAGATACCAGATATTCTTCAATAATTTCATTTAAAAGCAAATCATCTTCTAGTAATAATATTTTCATTTCATTAACTCCATGTATTTTATATTGAATTTATACGGTAATTATAGTGAAGAAACGTGGATTATATGTGGAGTTATTCATTGAAATGATAGTGAAATAATTAATAAATATTTTTGTTTATCAATGTAAATCTATCAATAATTAAATCTTTTTTATTTTTAACCTTAGTGAATTTAAAACAACTGTAACAGATGAAAAACTCATTGCAATTCCTGCATACATTGGAGTTAACATTAATCCAAAGATAGGATAAAAGACACCTGCAGCTAATGGAATACCACCAACATTATAAATAAAAGCCCAGAATAAATTTTGTTTAATAATCTTCATTGATTCTATAGACAGATTTATGCTTTTTGATACTGCTTTTAAATCATTATTTATTAATATAATATCACCAGCATCTTTAGTGATATCAGACCCAGAATTTAACGTAATTCCAATATCTGCTTGTTTTATTGAAGGGGAATCATTTATTCCATCACCTACAAACATCACTTTTGCTTCTTTTTGTAATTCTACAATTACTTTGTATTTTTCATCAGGTAAGACTTGAGAATACACTTTATCGATATTTAATTCTTTCGCAACACTATTGGCTGTGAGTTTATTGTCCCCTGTTAATAATATAGGAGTAATATTTTTTTCTTTTAAATCAGCTATTAACTCTTTAGCACCACTTTTGATACTATCTTCTAATGCAAATACTGCCACACATTCTGTATCGATTGAAGCCAGGATTACACCCAAGCCATTATGTAATGCATCATTATAAAAATCTAAATATTTTCTGGATATTTGAACACTATTTTGTTCTAACAAAGATAACGAGCCTATAAGTATTTTCTTATTTTCATATATTGCACTAATTCCCAAACCAGCAATGATTTGGATATCTTCAAACTCTTTATTAGTAGCTATATCTTTTTCTTGCGCAAAACTAACGACTGCTTTAGAAATCGGGTGTTCACTTTGAGTTTCAAGTGACGATAATATAGATAAAGCATCTTTTTCATATAAAGCATTTTTTACTGAAATAATACCATTTGTAAGAGTTCCTGTTTTATCAAATACAGCATACTTAATATCTTTTATAATTTCAAGTATCTCAGGATTTTTTATGAGTATTCCTTCTTGAGCTCCTTTACCAACTGAACTTACAATTGCAATAGGAGTTGCTAGTCCCAAAGCACAAGGACAGGAAATAACAAGAACAGAAATCGATGCAATAATAGCGTTGAGTGCATTTCCAACAATAAAATACCAAGCAAAAAAAGTTATGATTGAAATAAGTATAACCACAGGAACAAAAATATTTGCAACATTATCTGCAAATCTACTTATTGGAAGTTTTTTACTTTGAGCAGTACTTAATAAACTCACTATTTTAGAAAGTGTTGTATCTTTTGATTCTTTTAAAACCTCTACTTCTATTACTCCCGTTGTGTTTAAAGTCCCAGCAATTACTTCATCACCTACAGTTTTATACACAGGCATTGACTCTCCTGTGATCATAGAGGTATCAATATCCGCACTCCCCTTTATGATAATAGCATCTGTTGATATTTTTTCACCAGTTTTTATTAAAACCTTATCTTTTACTTTTAATTGGCTTGCTAAGGTAGATTTAAAACTACCATCTTCGAAAATTAATGTTGCATTCAAAGGAGCTAAGTTCATTAGCTTTTTTAAAAAATCTGTAGCTTTAGCTTTTGAACGTTCTTCTAATAATCGTCCTAAAAGAATAAAACTTATAATAACAGCAGCTCCGTCAAAATATAAGAAACGTAAATTCTCAGGAAATAAGGAAGGGAAAAAGACTACAGATACAGAATAAAAATATGCAGCACTAGTCCCTAAAGCAACCAATACATTCATATCATAATTTTTATTACTAACTGACTTATATGCTAAAGTATAAAATCTACCACCTGCATAAAATTGCACAATTGTCGCTAGACTAAACATGATGTATTGATTGTTTTTAATATTTTCAATTGGAAAAAATGCAAAGTAAAACATTATAATTGTGATACTTATACTTATAGTAAATATATTTTTCAATTTATTATAATCCATAAGTCTGGCTTTTTCTAAAGCTTCTAAATCTTCTTCAACTCCATAACCCAGTTTTTTTATTTTACTGATTATGTTTTCTTTATTTAAGAGTTTATTATCAATAGTAAATTCACCCTCATTCGAAGCAAAACTTACTTTTGAAGATTCTAACCCATCTAGTTTATTAATTACTTTTTCAATTCCATTGGAGCAGTTTACACAAGTCATACCCGAAATATTTAACTTTATTGTTTCTTTTGCCATTCTAATTCCTTGTATAAATTATAAATATTAGTTTTCTATTATTGAAAATCCTAACTCTTCCATCTCTTTTTTAAATGATGATTCTTGTTCATCATTGTTAATTTCTAAACTAACCTCTTTCGGAGTAGTTTCTAAATTTACTTCTATGATTCCAAAATCATCTTCTAAAGAACCTTTTATTAAATTTGCACAACTAGCACAAGAAATATTGTTTGCTTTAAATGTCTTTTTCATAATCTTCCTTTTTATATTTAATTATACTGTTATTCTAGGAGAACTACTTAATATCAAAACCAGAACTTCACACCAGCAACAGCATATACATCATCTAAAGATGAGATATCATTTGTATTCCCTAAGTTTTTATTCCATTCTACTCCAAAATATGGTGCAAATTCTCTTGTAAATTCATATCTTAATCTCGTTCCTAATGTGATATTTGAAAAACCACTTCCTAAACCCATTTCTTGATTTGATTTAGAATATGCTGATAATGCTATGCTTGGACTTAATATAAGTTTTTGTGTTAATAATGCATCATACTCAGCTTCAGCTCTGAATCCTATATTCCCATCATCTCCAATTAAAAGTGAAGCTTTTGTTTCAAAAAAGTACGGAGCCAATCCTTGTACTCCAAGTACACCCCATGTTTGATGAGAATCTTCATTTTTATCATATCCAATACCCACTTGAGCATCCCAATAAGGAGAAATTGCTCTTGAATAAAGTAATTGATTTTCACTTTGTGCAGATTCATTTTTAGGTTTTTCACCCTCTGTATAAATATAAACTTTATTTATGTCATATCCTGCATATCCGTAAGCACTCCATGTTGTTGCTTTTTCATCACTAAATTGATATTCCAGTTGATCTACAACTAATGAACTTCTAAAAATATCACCTCCACCTGCTGCAAAGCTTGATGTCAGAAATAAACTTGCGAGTCCTGTTGCTAATAATAATTTTTTCATAATATTCTCCTTAAGCCACTACGACTTTTCTAAACATACCTGCCATATGATAAAGCAAGTGACAATGATAAGCCCAAGAACCTTTGGCATCTACATTTACACGAAAACTAATTTTTGAACCAGGTTGTGCAATAATTGTATGTTTTTTAGGTAAATAATTATCATCACCTGTTTCTAAATCACTCCACATTCCATGTAAGTGCATTGGGTGATTCATCATCGTATCATTTATATATGTGATTCTTAATCTTTCCCCATATATAAATTCTAAAGGTTTGGCATCTTTATATGCAATTCCATTTATTGACCACATATATCTTTCCATATTTCCAGTTAATCGAAGAATTATTTCTCTATCTGGATATCTATCATGTGTTGTAGGTGTCAATGATTTTAAATCAGCATAAGTTAAAACTCTTCTTCCATTATTTCTAAGTCCAACACCTGGATCATCAAGTCTATATTGAGGATCCATAGCTCTCATCGTAGTTTGAACTCCGCGAGATTCTTCAAGTTTTGTAATAGGAATTTCAGGCTTATTCATATTTTGACCCATCATTGAGTGATCCATAGGTTTAGACTTTTCTTTCATCATCGATGACATATCATGCCCCATTTTAGAATGGTCCATACCTTTCATGTCCCTAGGCATTTCAGACTTTTTCATATTTGATTCCATCATTGAATGATCCATAGGTTTATCTTTTGACATTGTTCCTTCCATTGAAGACATATCATGACCTGAATGATCCATATTGTTCATATCCATTCCCATATCTGAATGAGATAAGATAGGAAGAGGGTCTAAAGCAGGAGTATCAGCTACAACATTTCTATCATAAGTTAAAGCACCTAATGCATATCCACTTCGATCAAGACTTTGCGCAAAAATAGAATATGCAGTATTTCCATCAGGTTCAACAATTACATCATAAGTTTCAGCAACCCCTATTCTAAACTCATCTACGGTTACAGGTTGCACATAATTTCCATCAGAAGCAACTACTGTCATTTTTAAACCAGGAATTCTCACATCAAAAAATGTCATTGCTGAACTATTAATAAAACGTAATCTTACTTTTTCACCATTTTTAAATAATGCTTTAAAGTTTGTTGCGGGATTTTCGCCATTCATAAGATATGTATATGTATATCCAGTTACATCAGATAAATCTCTATCTGTCATAGCCATATTATTCCACATTTTTCGTTGTTTAAATGCTTCGAAGAATCCCATTTCTTTTACTTCATCAAAAAAGTCACCTACAGTTCTTTGTTGAAAGTTATAATAATCTGCAGATAATTTTATTTTTCTATAAACATCATCAGGCTTTTCATCTGACCAGTCTGATAAAGAAATTACATGCTCTCTATCGTATACTAATTTCTCATCTTTGGGTTCAATTACTATTGCTCCATAAACACCTGATTGTTCTTGAAAACCTGAATGAGAATGATACCAATACGTTCCACTTTGAATAAGAGGGAAACTATATGTAAATGTTTCTCCGGGTTTAATTCCATCAAAACTAATTCCTGGAACGCCATCCATTTCTGGAGGTAAAATAATTCCATGCCAATGAATAGATGTATCTTCACTAAGATTATTAGTTACATTGAGTGTAACAGTATCACCTTCTTTCCATCTAAGAGTTGGTCCACTTAACATTCCATTTACTGTAATTGCAACACTAGGATTACCAGTGATATTCACTGAAGTTTTTTCTATACTTAAATTAAATATTTTTCCTGCTAATTCATCCGTTTTTTTTCTTGTTGATATTGTAGTATTTGCACTTAAGTTTAGGGGAACTGATGCTATTAAACTAGTAGCTATAACACCTTGAACAAAAGTTCTTCTATTTATTGTTTTCATAATTGTTCCTTCTATTTATTTTATATAAAAGTATACTTTAATTTGTGAGGAGTTAATGTGGAGGATAAAAGAAAGGAAATTTAAAAATAAAAAAGGCTTTATCATAAAGATAAAGCCTTCTTTTAGTCTAATGACTATTTATTTTAATGTGATAAATCACAATCAGCCATTTTACCTTTTTGTTTAATAGCTAAAATAAAGAATATTGAAGGAATAACAATAAGAGTCAGAAATGCTGATGAAACCATTCCCCCTATCATTGGAGCTGCAATTCTTTGCATAACTTCACTTCCTACTCCATCAATATACATAATAGGTATCAGTCCACCTAAAATTGCAAACAACGTCATAAGTTTTGGACGAAGTCTTAATACTGCTCCTTTATAAATTGCATGAAAAATATGTTCTTTTTCAGGATCAGTACATTTGTTTTTTAAATCAAGCATAGCTTCATGTAAATATACAAGCATTACAATAGAGGTTTCTGCGGCAACTCCTAAGAGTGCTAAGAATCCAACTATTACAGCAATCGATATATTAAAGTTTAAAAACTCTAAGTAAAAGATTCCTCCAGTTAATGCAAAAGGTAATGTAAAAAATATAATAGCTGTATATGTAATATTCTTTAATGCAAAGTATATTAGTATAAATATTATCACAAAAGTCAATGGTATGATATACATTAATCTTTGCATTGCTGATTCTAGATATTCACTTTGTCCAGCCCATTCCATATAGTATCCAGTAGGAAGTTTAATCTTATCTAATAAAATTTTAGCTTCATCTTTATATTGTTTTGCAGATATACCATCTTTTGGTGTAATATAAATAAAATTAACATTTAAAGCTTTTTCTGATTTTATAACAGATGGACCCTCTTCATATTTTAAGCTTGCAAACATCTCTAATGGTTGGAAGCCAAGTTTAGTTTTAATTTGTAAGTTTTTCAATGCAAGAATATCTTCTCTTTGTTTTGTCTCAAAACGTAATGAAATTGGATACCTTTCTAATCCATCAAATAAGGTAGAAATCTTTGCACCTGCAACACCCAGCGATACTGTTGAAAGAACATCATTCTTAGATATACCATAACGACTCAACATTTTTTTATCTATATCTATATTTAAATAATATCCTGAATTAATTTTATCAGTTGAAACAGAAAGAGTTTTATCGAATTTTTTTAATTCTTGTTCGATATTACCTGCAACTTCTTCTAATTTATTATGATTATTTCCATATAACTTTATTCCTAATGGTGTACGAATACCAGTTAGAAGCATATCTATTCTTCCTCTAATTGGGTATGTCCAAGAGTTAATTAAACCTGCTACTTGAAGTTTTTGATCCATCTCATGCATAAGTTTTTTATATGTCATACCCTCTCGCCATTCCTCTTTTGGTTTGAAGTTTATAATAGTCTCAATCATAGCTAATGGAGCTGGATCAGTTGCAGTATCGGCACGTCCTACTTTTCCAAAAACAGTTTCCACTTCTGGAAATGATTTAATAATTGCATCTGTTTTTTGTGTCAATTCTTTTGCTAAATCAATACCTAAACCATATGGAGTCACTGGCATATACATAAATGTTTGTTCATTCATCATAGGCATAAATTCCCAATTAAGATTCTTATATACAGGATACGCTGCAACTAACGTTGCAAGAAATAAACCTACGACAACATATCTGAACTTAAGAGCTATTTTTAAAAAAGGAGAATACAATTTTATAAAAAACATATTTAAAATATTTTTATCTTCTCTCAAAATTTTACCTCTTATAAAAAATACCATTAAAATAGGAACAACTGTTATAGACAAAATAGCCCCAGAAATCATTGCAAAAGATTTAGTAAAAGCAAGAGGAGTAAATAATCGTCCCTCTTGACCTGTTAATGCAAAAATTGGTAAAAATGAAACTACAACAAGAATTAAAGCAAAAAATACAGGACGACCTACTTGTTTAGCTGCTTTTATAATAACCTTAGTTCGCTCTTCATCTGAGATATCAGGTTTGTCTTGTAAATGTTTATGAGCATTTTCAACCATAACAATTGTTGCATCAACCATAGCTCCAACCGCAATTGCAATTCCCCCCAAACTCATAATATTTGAACCCATACCAAATAACTTCATAAGTAAAAAAGTAAATAATACAGTTATAGGTAGAGTAATAATAATAATCAAAGCACTTCTAAAATGAAGTAAAAATAGTCCTGTAATTATCATTACAATAATCGATTCTTCTAAGAGTGTATTTGTTAAAGTATCAATTGCTTTATCAATTAATGAGCTTCTATCATATGTTTCAACTACTTCTACTCCCTCAACTTTTAATGTTTTAATTTTTTCTTTTACGGCTTTTATAACAGCATAAGGATTTTCCCCATATCGAACTACAACAATAC